>JAVCCP010000001.1 GCA_030765405.1 Candidatus Ancaeobacter aquaticus
GATATAATCGTCTTTTGTAATCCAATTTTTTAAGCGAAATCCTTTCGCGAATATGACCCTTTGTTTAAAAACCTCTAATTAAGCTTAAAATCATACCTTATGCGTATTGTTGCGGAATCGTTGCGAGATACTAATAAGCATTTACAATAGTCAATTATTGATATATAATCTGGGTATGAAAAAGCTACCAAAATGGTTTGTTTTTACTTTAGCGTTTGCCAGTGTTGCTCTCTTGCTGGGTGCGATGTGGGTAGTTGAGTGTCAGCTTTTACCCCATGACAGTTTTCTTTTTTGTCGTTCATATGATCTTATAAAAGATATTCTCATCGTTTTACTTGCCGTAATAATCATAGTTGAATTGCTCTTTAAGGTAAAATCCAAATCCGAACACGATGTGCAGATGAAAAGCCGATTGCTTTCAAATATTGTTGATACGATAGTCGATGGTGTTATAAGCCTTAATAATGACGGCATAATATTGTCCTGGAACAAAAGCGCTGAAAAAATATTCGGGTATACTGCTCGTGATATAATCGGCGAAGATTTTGGGGTTCTTGTTCTTGCCGGAAACAAAGATGAATTATTTACTTCAGATATTAACAAGAAGCTTGAAAAACAGGGAATGGTAAAAGACTATGAAGTTCAGATGAAATGTTCTGGGGGAAAACTGTTATGGGTTAATCTCTCGTGTTCTATATTAAAAGATCTTAATGGGAAGAAGATAGGGTTATCGCTTATTATTCATGATATTACCGAGACAAAGCTATTTGTTGAAAAAATACAGCAATCTGAAAAGTTGGTTGCGGTAGGACAGCTTGCCGCCGGTATCGCGCACGAAGTTCTAACCCCGTTAAATGTGATAAGTGGTAACGCGGAGTATCTCTTAATGGGTATGGATAAACATGACGATAGGGTACGCGAATTACAGATAATAATCGATGAAACAGAAAAAATAAATAAATTAATCAAGCGTATGATGGAGTTTGCTCAACCAAAAAAATCTGAAATGAAAAAGGTTGATATTAATACTGTTTTACAGGAAATTCTTAATTTTACTCAACCACAGCTTATCAAATCTCACATTGAGGTTGAAATGGAATTTGATAAGGATCTTCCTGAAATTATGGCTGATGAAGCGCAAATTGAGCAGGCCTTTCTGAGTATTGAAAAGAACGCATGGGAGGCAATGAAAAAGGGGGGGGCACTTACTATACGCACTTCATTCTGGATCGATGCTGAAGATAAAAAAGAATACATAAAAATACAGTTCACTGACACGGGCTATGGTATTCGGGACGATAATATAAAAAGAGTATTCGATCCTTTTTTCAGCACAAAAGATATTGGGAAAGGGACAGGACTGGGTTTAACCATCGCTTATAAAATCATCGCCGATCAGGGTGGTTCTATTGATATTGACAGTAGTGTTGACATAGGTACTACAGTAGTAGTAACATTACCGGTAAGAAATATGTAGTGCTTTGCAAAGGAGTGTCTGTATGAAAATATTAATAATTGATGATGATAAAGCGTTTTGCGGGACGTTAGAGAAAATATTACTTAAAAAAGGCTATGAAGTAACATCTGTGCATGACCCTATGGAAGTAATTCCTTTAGCGAAAGAAAACGAATATGAATTGATGCTTTTAGATCATCGCATGTCCCCCATAACAGGTGTCGATCTGTTGGAAAAACTTCGTAATGAGGGAATAAAAACGCCGGTGATACTCTTGTCTGCATATGCTTCGCGGGACACCTATTATGAAACAAAAAAGCTGGGTATAGTAAATTACCTTAATAAGCCTTTTTCTATGGAAAAATTAGAAGAACTCATTGATAACATAGCGAACAACTCTTGAGGAGTGTGTAATGACAGACACAAATAAAACGAGAATACTTGTTGTCGACGATAATGTTGAGCAGGTAACCATACTTGAAAAGATATTCACGAAAGATGGGTATCAGGTAGATATATCGTCAAACGGGTTTGATGCCTTGCAGATTGTGATGAGGGAGGATATCGATATTGTTATTACTGATATGAGTATGCCAGGGATGAATGGTTTGAAACTTTTACGGCAGGTGAAAGAAAAGAAACCTGAAGTACAGGTTATCATTATTACCGCGTTTGGAGAATGGGGCGCTTACGCAGAAGCGCTCAAAGAAGGTGCATACGAGTTTGTCAGCAAACCATTTAAAGTTGAAGAGATAATAAAGCTCGTAAAAACCATAGAGAAGAAGATCCAGAAAAACTCATAACAACATGTCACTAATGCCACGTTCCTCACACCAGTGCTACATTCTTTAATAAATATATTGTATGGTGGAATGATGAGTCAAGACTTTAGAAAATTTGTATATCGCACACGGGAAGAATTTAACGCGTTTTGTGATCGCGTGCGCTATTCTTATCATTTTGGTAACGGTAAAAGATATATTCGTCTCGGGTTTATTCTTGTTCTTGCAGTTGCCTTTGGAATTTTGCTGAACCGCTATTCAGCTCCTATGAGATCTCCCAAAAGTCAATATCAGTCACAGTTGATAGAAACGAAAAAGAAGAATGCCTTTACCTCAGACTCTACGGGACAAGCCTTACATGTGCAGAAGGGGGCGCTCACAAGGGCTCCCGGGACAATTGGTGCGACGCCCGAGCGTAAAAGTATCGGTAGTACCAAAAGTAGCCTGAGGACATCAGGTCGACAACCGCAGCAAACGGTAAGGGACCGTGATATGCTTGCTGACCATTATAAAAAAGTTTACGGAGATGATTATCTCAAAGTAATAAAAATGGATATGATACGTTCCAAACGATCAATGAATACCAAAGACTACAGGGAATCATGGGGTGGATTCAGGGATCTTGAGGTCGATATCCGTGATAAAGACGAAAGAGAGAAATTAATAGAAGAGATCAATGAAGAAGGATGGGAGTATTAAAAGATTTCATCTACGGTAAGATCTATTTAAAGTATACAACAACAATAGTGGTGGCTTTTTTTTTGGTTTTCTTCTGAACAGGTTGTTTTTGTCTCAGGGTCTGGGTAGTAACCGTACCAGTACGGTATCGATGAAAATATATACAAAAAAGGCAGTCTTGTAAACACGGCGGGTAGTAATATCCCAATACTGAAAAGTTCGCTGGGCACAACCTCCACAATATCAGACATATCAAGTGTTAAAGGGGTGTTACAGGGTAAAGGTGGTAGAGCTCAGCTGAAAGAAAAGTATCGGGACATGGTCATACAGCACTATAAAGAAATGTATGGTGCAGGGTATGAAAAAGAAATAAAAAAAGATATGCTACGCAGCAAAAAAGCAATGGACAGTGAATACTACAAAGATTCATGGGGTGATTTTAGGGGGCTTGAGATAGATATCCGTGATAAAGACGAAAAAGAAAAATTGATTGAAGAGATCGATAAAGAAGGGTGGGACCTGTAATACACAGTGTGTTATTAGAATTTTTGTCCCTTAGAACAACCAGAACCGGTATTATTTCTGCCGGAAACACAAAGTCCAGCAACGTTATTTAACCCGGATGCGCAGCCATAGACTCCAACGTTTGAATTGCCATTTGAACAAAGGACAGTTGCGTTATTGCCAATTGTTAACCCCTGTAAAACCTGAGGCCTGCTCGTTTGCACTAGCAATAGCTTTTATGTGTGGTGGGGAATATTGTTTTGTCATCGTAGACCTTTTAATCTTATGTTTTCCATGTGGGGATTTAACGTAAAAAAAGAAAAATAGTGTTATGTCACATTTTTCCCCCTAGCACATGCTCCACCGCTATTGTCCCTTCCCTTACTGCATACGCCCGCAACATTATTTGCTCCTGAAGCGCAACCAGAAACCCCAACATTTGAATTGCCATTTGAGCAAAGGACAGTTGCGTTATTGCCGTTTTCACAATTATTAACCCCCGTAAACCCTGAGGCCTGCTCGTTTGTGCCGCCGAGAACCTTAATCTGTGGGGACTCGTAAATCTTTTCCATGTAACGCCTCCTATTTCCTTATCTTATTTATAACACACTATTTAAGATCTGTCAACCTTTAAGGATCAGGGTCCAAACTCACAAGTAAAACATTGTGATGTTCGGCTAGCTTCGAAAAATTGTCTGAGTTTTAATTATTGATCGTATCTTTCTTAAAGGATGTATGAACTTTGAAAAAAGATACGATTTTTTTAACATTTTATGAGTTAAGTGTGTTTCCGATCCGTTACGTTTGAAAGAAACGATCTTTCCTAATATGTTTTCAGGATGCAGATGGTGCGGGTCGGGCTTTAGTGAACCGTCACCTTTTGTTTTGACATGTTTTTTATTGTAATCGATATCGATTATCCTGTGGACTGCTTTACCTTCTGAACGAGGGATCTTAAAATAAATTATGTCTTTACGGTTCAGTTCCTTAAATGGAATGTTTTGCGCCGTTAGCGTGTCACCGTCTTTTAAAAGGGGATACATGCTTGTTCCCGTGTAACTGATAGTGGTAGTCTTCATAAAATATCCTTTACGTTTTTTTATTCTAGTAACTATACCAGAAAATTGATACATTGTGATACTGTTTTCTTGCATTGTTTTGATTGATACATCTTGTATAAACATCATTCGATAAGTATACTTATACGGTTTTTGTTGTGTGTCAGGAAGATAAAGGACGTGAGATAATGAATGTAAAAGATTATGCGAGCAAGTTTTACGGGTATTCAAAAAGCTATTTGAAGAATATTATCACTATAAACGTTTTATCTCAAATCACCTCCGTTGTGTTTGTCGGTTATTTTCTTATTATTAAAAACATCATTGATGGCGGAATACTGTCAAAAGATATGGCGGTAATTAAGCGGGACCTCTTCATCCTTATTCTCCTTGTTGCACTGCGGGAGATATTGACCTATATCGTTCAATGGGTAAGCACATATACCTCGGAAAAGATAAATCGCGATGTTCAGGTAGATGTCTATACACACATACTCGGTATGCCTGTATCAAAACTCTCCTCCTTTTCAGCGGGAAGACTCATTGCTAAAGTGCTCAGTGAAAGCACGAGTGTTGCAAACATCCTAACACGATTAACCGTGCAAGCGCTTACTCAGCCCGTGAAGCTTATTATTCTTTTTGGTGTCTTGTTCTATTATGACAGTCGACTGGCGTGGATCGTTATACTGTTTGCTATTCCGGTTGTCGCAGTGAATAAATTCATCGCACATAAATTAAACGAGTATTACGATATATTTTATGAACGAAAGATCCTTATCCTGTCACGCGTACAGGAAGTGTTGTGCTCTATCGGTATTGTGAAAGCTTTTGTGCGGGAAAAAAAAGAGATCGAGCATTTTGGGGACCTGTCAGATTCTCTCATAGAAAATGATCTTAAGCTTGCGAGAATATCTCTTATTGCCTCTCCGGTCGGTGAGATCACGAAAGTGATAGTTTTAGCAGTCATCGTTTTAACCGGAGGCTATCAGGTAAAAAATGGGGCCATTTCAACAGGTACGTTTATCCTGTTTATTGGCGCTACCATGAGTATCTTTGGGACTCTGCAGGCACTTACTTCGCTCTATACCGGCATTATAAGCAGTTTTATTGGTGTAAAGCGAGTATTCACACTGCTTGAAGAAGAACGTGAAGATGTTGTGAAAGACCATCTAATGCTAGAAAATGGCTTAAAAGGTGACATAGCTGTTAGCAACATTTCATTTTCATATAATAAAGGTGAACCGATTCTAAAAGATGTTAAGGTGCAGATCACAGAGAATGAATTGTGCGGCATATTGGGCGAAAGCGGCTGTGGAAAGACAACATTGGCCAAGATCCTCATGCGGTTTTATGCTCCTGATTCAGGCAGTATCATTGTGCAGAAAAATGATATCAATCGGTATGATGTGCGCCAGTATCGTTCTCATATCAGTGTTGTGTTTCAGGAACCGGTGTTGTATGACGGAACAATACTTGATAATATCTGTTTCGGGAAACCGAACGCATCTATGGATGAAGTTAAAAGTGTATGCCTGACAGCGGATATTCACGGCTTTATTGAGTCTTTACCGGAGGGGTATCAATCTCTGGTTGGTGACCAGGGTGTGCGCTTGTCCGGTGGCCAGAAACAGCGCGTAACCATAGCCCGTGCGTTACTCACTGATCCTGATCTATTGATACTTGATGAGGCAACGTCGTTTGTTGCGATCGAATCAGAAAAAAAGATACTTTCCGCGATAAAAGAAATTCGCAAAAACAAAAAAACAGTAGTATTAACAAATCGTTTGAGCGCTTTGGAGTGCTGCGAAAAGCTATATAGGTTTAGCGAAGGTCGTTTGAACGAATATTGCGGACAAGACGATAAGAAGATATAAAAAGCTTAGGAAGAATAGGTCAGACATATGAGTGTGTATGACAATATAAAAAATAAAGTGCGTGAATATTCCGAGAGGATCCCAAGATTTGTCCGGCATCACTGGGGTCAGGGGACATTGATTGTTGGCACTAAGCAGAAGATCATCTTGCTGTATACCAGTTTTAAGTATAAGTATACAATTCGTATGCGGCTCAAGGGCGGGAACAAAATTCTGGGTTTTGTTGTCATTTTTATTATTGCTCTTCCGGTCGGACTCCTTATTACCGAGCTTTTTAGGGCAACCGGACGAAGTACGCCTAAATCTCAATTGTCGCAGTATGAGCGCAGGATGAGGTATAAAAAGCAGGATGAAATAAACAGTTTATGCCCGCATTCGTTGCCGCCTAAAAAATGCGCTATCTGTAAAGATGCAGATAACTGTAAATGATTCAGGAGTGTTTTAGGAGCTTTAAGAATGCCTTGCTTTTTGCAAAGTGCAGTTTCGCGCAGGATGCGTGCTCCACAAGATTACGCGCATTTTTAAATGTCCTTTCCGATAGTGCATCCGGAAAATACCTGAAAAAATGTAAATGGTATTTTAGCATGTGCGCTAAGACCGTTTTTTTGTCCAACCGAACAAGTTTTGTTTTCTTTGATTTTGAGAGAAAATAGATGTCGGAAAACGGCACTTTTTTCACGGCATGGTTTTTTTCGATAGTCGTTTTTTGTAAAAGCGGCGTAGAGAAAAGATACCATTTTTTGTTTATCTGTTTCGCAATGATCCCGTCATCTGAAATCGCGTGATCTTTTCCTGCCAGCGATGCTATAGTTGATTTTCCTGCGTTTGAATGCCCCAAAAAAAGATGTCCTTTCCCGTCTATTGAAAGCCCTACACCATGCAGGAAAAGTGCGTTATTTTTTGCGCACAAAAATGAAGCGACGCACGATACCGCGTTTAAAAGGTTTGTTGAGACAGATTTCTCGTGATGGTTTATAAATGTAAAAAAAGAGCCCTTTAACGTTCGGTGATTATAAAAGAACATATCTCCGTATATTGACAGAAACATCCAATTTTGCGGGTTTCGAGAGATTTGGTATATAATTTTCTTGCAAGAAGGGTTTCTGCAATAGTGTTCTATATGAAGTAGTGTGCTTTCGATCAGTTCATTTTTTTTTCGTATTGGAGGCTCCTTACCGAAAAGCGTTTCGAGACAGTTTCTAAAAAGCAGTTTCTCTTGTTTTGTAAGACGTGCATTCTTGTCTTTTTCTATACGATAGAGTGTTATAGAAGCACCGGAGGGAATGCCATTATTTGAGACAAATGGTTTGAGGTGAGGATGAATAAACTTCCGAATATCAGTTTTTTCAGGCAGTGTGAGTCTAATGGGTATTTCAGCTATTTTTATGGTGATCGAATGTGTCTGTTTCATGATGAGCGAGTGTCACTTTTGTAGTTTGTTATCAATCTCGATTGAGGGAAAATTTCTTTTCTATGAGCCTCTTCGCAGAATTTATAGGGTCCAAAAAGATCTTTGGTGAGTGCGTAGGTCTGTGCGACACAGCTTCCCAAACACTGGTTTTTATGTATGCAGATTTTGCAAATGCCGTGAAGCGCTTTAGGCATTTTTGAGCGAAATTCCTGAAGCTGAGGACTATTTTTCCAAATTGAACTCATTTTTTCTTTACGCACATTGCCAAATAGAAGATTTTCTTCAGTTCTTCCTATCCCGCAGTATGATACCTTGCCGTCTGAGAGAAGCCCCACGATAGTGAAAATACTGCAGAAACCGCACGAGTTATGAAGTATCTGTTGTGTGGACTTAAATGCTACGGGAATATGTAAAAAAATGCTCAGGGACGGATATCTTTTTTTGTATTCATTTTGGACTCTTTTGTTCAGGGCTAAAATCTCTTCAATATCAATATATTTTTCTTTTTCGTTTATAGTTTTGGCTCTGCCAACCGGGCTCATAATGTTTATCTTGAGATGGCAATCCGTAAATTCTTTATCGAGAAACGCCATGAACGATTCGAGCTCAGAAAAATTATCGTTCATTAAAGAGAATATCACCTCATAATTGAATTTTAGTTCATTGAGCAGTCTGACGCTCTCTAAAGCCTTATGAAAAGACCCATGGACACCGCGAATAGCGTCGTGTGTTTCTGGAACAGCGCCGTCTATGCTCACACTTACCGGACAGTTATATTTTTTTAGATCCTTTACAATATCTTTTGTGAGTAACAATCCGTTTGTTTCTATGGGGACGGATAAATCCTTGCTATTAAAGTATGCAATATAGTCCATGATGTCAGGGTGTAGGAATGGTTCACCTCCGGTGAGTTTTACGGAACTAAGTCCTAGTGGAAGACAGTCCTCTATAACGGCTTTTAATTCATCAAATGTGAGATTGTCCTTATTTTGATCGGAATATGCATTACTTGAAGCGTCCGGTGCAAAATTAGGGACTACCCAACAGTGCTTGCATTTTAAGTTGCAGCTTTCAGTCGGGTAAAAATAAATACTTCTTAGAGGATACCTGTCAGTTTTTTTAATTTTTTTCATAGAAAATCCTTAACAAATTTAAATTTCCCAAAATTACACCGCGTAGGAGTAACAAGTTCCACCTACGCGGTGAACGGTGTAGTTTCACCTACGCGGTGAATTTCTTATCAGTCTGTTGTCTCTGGTCTTGCTTTTCGTTATATAGCTTTCTTTCTCTCCGGTATGCACCTTATAGCACGATGTCGGATCCCAGCCGGTAATTCCTTTTTCGTAATCAAAGGGAATGGCAGGGCAACCGCCACGGCAAAGCGGCATGTACTCGCATTTGTGACACTCAGGCATATTATTGATCTTTTTTTCGCGCCGTGAGCGCAGTTCGTTCATTTCTTTGCTATTATGCCATATGTCGTAGAGTGACTGCTCTTTAATATTTCCTGTTTTGTATTCCCATAGGCGGCTGCAGGGGATGACCCATCCATCCGGCCGAACAGAACAATCTTCGATCCCGCCGTTACAGCTGGTCATATAACATTTTTCAGGGTCATAGTTTTTTACACTGTATTCTTTGAATGTGCGCATAAACGATTCTTCATTTATGAGAGGTCCGCTGATATAATTTCCGTACTTCTCTTTTAGACTTTTTACTGTTTCAAGAAGCTCTTGTTCCTGTTTTGGTGAGATTATCAAAGTGTTTATGTGATTGCGACAATATCCTACCGGCAGAAAACTTGTAAAATTGCAGGAGTGAACACCGAGTTTTTTTCCGAGTTTGATTATGTTTTCCATGTCGTCAATATTGTGCGTTGTTATACAAGAGAAGGTGATCGTCGGTACGTTATGCTCTAATAAGTTTTTGATGCCGCGTGTTGCTTTATCAAAAGATCCCGCCGGCCTGATCTTTTCGTGTGTTTCCGGGCACGAGCCGTCAATGCTGACTTGCACTGTTTCAATACGTTTATACCGGGAAAGATAATTTGCCATATATTTATCGATGAGTGTGCCGTTGGTGTTTATGTGCAGCCTGAAATGATATGAGAATATGTGGTCGATTAGCTCTCTTATGTCAGGTCTCATAAACGGTTCCCCGCCGCTCATGATAAACCGAAACACTTTCAGGCGGGCGCATTCATCTATGAAATTCTTCCACTCTTCGGTAGTGAGGTCTCCGGGCGCATTTTTTGTGTCTGCGACATTGCAATGCTTGCAATTGAGGTTGCAGAGATTGGTTATTTCTAAAGAGACTTTTTTTGGAGCTGATAATATTTTCATGTCGTGATTATTTTTCTATATAGTGCAAATCCTGTAGATTTTTAATAAATGCGTCACAGTCATTTTTGAGATCTGTTTCGCTAATATCGGGGAATTCTTTTTTTAAATCATTGAGTATCTCATGCAGTTCTTTTCCTTGTGTCATGCCTTCCCAGACAATGATGCCGGTCGCATTAATAACGCTGACACCACCGGTATCAGGATCATAGAGGAACGCGTCTTCATCTTCTTTTCGGAGAACAATTTCTTTATTGATAACCAGTTTTTTATCGGTGTACATTGATCAATCCTTTCCTTTTTAAATCGGAAATTGTTTTGGTAATATCCCTTTTAGCTTGCATGTCAGCAATTCCGCAACAAAGTATTTTAGCTCACCATAAGTCATTCTATTTACGATATTTTAGTGGTAAACGCCTTGTATGAGCAAATTCGCATTGGATTCGAAGTATTATGTTGACATAAAAACTGA
>JAVCCP010000002.1 GCA_030765405.1 Candidatus Ancaeobacter aquaticus
AAACATAAGTAAAATCACCTCTCTTTATTAATTATATTCCGATATTTATATGATGCTATCGGATTATAACACAAAAAAAATAGTTGGCAATATAAATAGTTGGCAATATTTACAGATTTTTACTCCCTTAACTTAACACCTATGGGGGGAACCACACCGACGCGGTGAGGCTAGCCGCCGGCGGAAAATATCCCCCTATACGCTAAACGCTATCCGCTCTACGCTACAACTTTCTATACATCCAAAATTACTTCTGTTTTATATGTGTAATTTTCGTGTGTGATTTTAAGATTATGATATGTTGCGGCTTTTATTTCTTTTGCATATTTTCTGTCTTCAACAGCTATATTATTAAAAATGCATTTCGCTGAGAGGTTGATGCTTGCTGCAAATTCAATTTTTGCAGATTCAAAAAGCATGTGTTCTGTATAAAAGAGATATAAAATATCATTTAGCCAATCAACAAAGAGATCTTCTATTGTATCTGCGTGTAGATTAATTTCTTTTTCAATACTATTTTTGAAAGGAACTTTCTCTGGAAAGATTTGAAGTGCGAGACCGCATGCTGCCTGCAAGAATAATTCTGCGTAGCTTTTTGCGGTAACCGTCATCGAAATATCAGCGGTATGGGCATTAAAGGTGTATGGCTTTTCATTATTCATGTTTTTACCACAAATGAAAAAGGGCCCCGATTGAATCAGGGCCCTTGTAGATTACTTATTCTTTATTACACATTTGTAGGTTCTTTATTTTCATCTTCAATTGCTTCTGCTACCTTTGCCTCGTCTTCTTCTATGACACGTGTTACCGCGACAAGCCTGTCACCCTTATCAAGATTAATGAGGCGTACGCCTTGCGTGTTTCTTCCAATAATCCGTATTGCCTTTACACCGACACGAACCATCTTGCCATTGGCTGAAATCATCATGATCTCATCGTTATCAACGACTTTATTAACACCAACAACTCTACCGTTTTTGTCCGTTGTCTTTACCGCAATTATACCTTTTCCTGCTCTGCTTTGTGTGCGATACTCATCAAAGTTTGTTCGTTTTCCATACCCGTTTTCCGTAACAACAAGAAGCGTCGCATCAGTTTCAACCACCTCAATGCTTTCAACTTCATCCTTTTTGTTGAGCTTGATTCCTCTCACTCCACGAGTGGCTCGTCCTTGATCTTTTGCTTGAGCTGTCGGGAAACGTATAGATTGACCTTCACGTGTCGCAAGAACGATCTCATCGTCCTGTTTTGTCAGTGCCACACCGATAAGCTCGTCACCCTTATCAATATTGATCGCTATAATGCCGCCTGTCCGTGGATTGCTATATAGTGACAACTTGGTTTTCTTTACCACTCCAAGCTTTGTTGCCATAAAAATACTGCGCGTTTCATCAAACTCTCGTATGCAAAGCATCGCGGCAACTTTTTTATCCGCGGCTATATTTAAAAGATTAACTATCGCTTTACCTTTTGTTGCGCGGCCGCCTTCGGGAACTTCATAGACTTTTTGCCAGTGAACCATCCCGTCTTCGGTAAAAAACAATATGTAGTCATGTGTTGACGCGGTAAAGAGATGCTCTACATAATCTTCTTCTTTTGTCTCCATTCCGGAAACACCTTTCCCGCCACGTCGCTGTTGCCTGTATAGGCTGACAGATGTCCTCTTAATATATCCACGATGAGAGATAGTTATAAGACATCCCTCATTTGCGATAAGGTCTTCTATCTTTAATTCTTTTTCGTCCGGCACAATATCGGTACGGCGAGGATCACCATATCGTTTCTTGAGATCGTCTAGATCTTCTTTAATAAGGCCAAGCACTTTCTGTTCACTTTCAAGAATTGATTTAAGATAATTAATTCTTTTTATAAGTTCAAGGTACTCCGCTTCGATCTTTTCTATTTCAAGACCAGTTAACTGATAGAGCCTCATTTCAAGTATTGCATTTGCCTGTATTTCGCTTAGCTTAAACTTTGAAAGAAGTTTTGCTCTGGCCATATTTCTATCTTTTGCCGCGCGGATTATTTTTACTATTTCACCGATATTCGCTATCGCGATTTTGAACCCTTCAAGGATGTGCGCTCTGTGTTCAGCTTTTGCGAGCTCGAACTTTGTTCTGCGAAAGATAACCTCTTTGCGATGATCAATGTAGCAGATCATCATTTCTTTAATGTTCATAACGCGCGGTTTGCCCTTATCAAGCGCAAGCATTATCGCACCAAACGTATCCTGCATTTGTGTGTGCTTGTAAAGCTGGTTTAAAACAACCCTCGCAAGCTCACCTCGACGTAATTCTATAACGATTCTCATGCCGTCTTTATCAGACTCATCACGAATGTCAGTAATCCCGGGAATTACTTTATTATTAACTAAATCTGCAATCTTTGTTATGAGATTGGATTTATTTACGGTGTACGGTATTTCAGTAACAATAATTGATTCTTTGCCAGATTTTGCTGGTTCAATACCCGCACGTGCACGCATCTTTATAAGGCCGCGACCTGTTTCGTACATTCTTTTTATCTCTTCTACGCCACAGATAAGTCCACCAGTAGGGAAATCCGGGCCCTTTACAACTTTCGTAATATTTTTTATTGGTATTTCAGGGTCGTCTATAAGCAGTTTTAATCCGTCAACAATTTCATCAAGATTGTGTGGAGGAATGTTTGTTGCCATTCCGACTGCAATACCGCTTGATCCATTGATCAATAAATTTGGAACTTTAGCTGGCAAGACAACAGGTTCTGAGAGAGTCTCATCAAAATTTGGCCTGAAATCCACCGTGTCTTTTTCAATATCTACCAGAATTTCTTCTGCTATTTTAGCCATGCGTACTTCGGTATATCTCATAGCCGCGGCACTATCTCCATCAATCGACCCAAAGTTACCTTGTCCGTCAATCAGAGGATAGCGCAATGAGAAGTCCTGCACTAATCGTACCATGGTGTCATATACCGCTGAGTCACCATGCGGATGGAATTTACCAAGCACTTCACCGACAATACGGGCAGATTTTTTGTGCGGTTTGTTGTGTGTATTACTAATCTCATTCATTGCAAAAAGCACTCTGCGATGCACCGGCTTTAATCCGTCACGCGCATCAGGTAATGCACGGCCAACAATGACGCTCATTGAATAATCAATATATGATTTCTTCATTTCATCTTCGATGAGAACAGGAACTATTTTTTCATTTCGTGTATACAACGTACAACTCCTTTATAAAGTTTTATTATTTATATCTTCTTAAAATTGTTTTTATATTTTTTCTATGAACGAGCAATTATGAACTAAATAATTTATATATCCAGATTTTGGACATGTAATGCGTTATCTTCAATAAATTTCTTTCTCGGCTCTACTTGATCTCCCATCAGCACCGTAAACATCTCGTCTGCCTCAACCGCATCTTCAATCTTCACTTTGAGAAACACGCGATTTTCCGGATCCATTGTCGTTTCCCATAGTTGTTGGGGATTCATTTCTCCAAGACCTTTGTACCTCTGTATTGACATTCCTTTTTTGCCAATTTTTCGGATTTCTTCAATGATGTCAAGCGCAGAGAATATTGGCAACTTTTCGTCATCAGCAATCATTTGAAAGAGCGGCTTTCCTTCCGCATCAGCCCTTTCAAAAGGAATTTCTTTTTTCTCAAAATCATTTATTATGCGTGCAAGGTCCCGTGACTCAAATATTTCAAGAACATCTATTCCTTTTGTGTCTTTTTTGTCTGCCTCTCCGATTTCTTCTTCATCAAATATTTCTAACTGTTCGCCGGTCTTCTTTTCTTCTCGCTCAGTAAGCGCGGCGAGTTCTTTATCAGAGTAAAGGAATTCTTCATCATCGGTTATTCTCACACGATAAACGGGGAACCCTTTCTTATTGTCTTTTAGGGTAAGATATTTCTGAAAATCTATCCCCTTTTTCATAAATTGCTGCGCAATCTGTTCGAACTCGGTAATAGTATTTAAAATATTTTCGAGTGTTTTCTCTCTAAACTCTTTTTTATCTTTTACACGAACCAAAACAATGTCTTCTTTTCCGAGCTCTAAAAGAAGGTTGTTCATTTCATTTTCGCTTCCAATATATTGTTCGCGTTTCTTTCTTTTAATTTTATAGAGCGGTGGCTGTGCAATATAAATGTATCCTCGCTCGACAAGCTGTGGCATTTGACGGTACAAAAACGTTAAAAGCAGTGTCCGTATATGCGCTCCGTCAACATCCGCGTCAGTCATGATTACTATTTTATGATATCTGAGTTTTTCGAGATCAAAATCCTGCTGTCCGATACCCGCGCCAATGGCGGTAATTAAAGTGCGTATTTCTGTGTTATTAAGAATTTTATCTACTCGCGCCTTTTCAACATTTAATATCTTACCTTTTAATGGAAGTATCGCTTGAAAGCGTCTGTCGCGCCCCTGTTTTGCTGAACCGCCCGCAGAATCTCCCTCAACAATATAGAGTTCGCATAAAGCCGGATCACGTTCAGAGCAGTCTGCAAGCTTGCCTGGTAGTGCCGCCGTATCAAGCGCGCCTTTACGACGTGCAAGGTCGCGTGCTTTTCGCGCAGCTTCGCGCGCACGTGCGGCATTTAATGATTTGTCTACAATTTTTCGTGCAATTGACGGGGTCTCTTCAAGAAATGTCCCGAGTCCTTCATTAACGAGCGATTCTACAATACCGCTTATCTCGCCGTTCCCCAGCTTTGTTTTTGTCTGGCCTTCAAACTGAGGAGTTTTAAGCTTAACGCTGATAACGGCCGTTAACCCCTCTCGAATATCATCTCCTTGCACCGAAACATTGTCACCCTTTATAAGCTTTGCGTTTTTTGCATAGGTATTAATCGTACGGGTAAGCGCAGATTTGAATCCGCTCAGATGGGTACCACCCTCAATGGTGTTAATGTTATTTGCAAAAGAAAAAATGTTTTCGGAATAACTGTTATTAAACTGCATCGCAACTTCAACTTCAGTGTCTTCTTTTTGATTCTGTATATGGATGACTTTTTTGTGAACCGTTTCTTTATTTTTGTTAAGAAACTCAACAAAAGACAAAATGCCGCCCTCATATTTAAATACGCGTTCGCGTACAGGATCGGTCTTTTCATCTTTTATCGTTATATTAAGTCCCTTATTAAGAAATGCGAGCTCTCTTAAGCGGTTCGAAAGTGTTTCAAAGCTATACTCTTTTTCTGTAAATATTTCTAAATCAGGCTTAAAGACAACTTTTGTGCCAGTATGTTTTGTTTTTCCGACAACCTCAAGCTTTGATACGGTTCTTCCTTTTTCATATCGCTGGTGATATACCTTGCCGTCACGCCGCACTTCCACTTCAAGCCATTCGCTTAGCCCGTTCACACATGATACGCCGACACCATGCAAACCGCCGGATACACGATAGGCCTTATTATCAAATTTACCACCGGCATGCAATGTGGTCATTACAACTTCTAGTGCCGGTTTCTTTTCTGTTTTATGCATATCTACCGGAATCCCGCGACCATTATCAATAACCGTGATACTGTTATCAGGATGAATGATCACATCTATTTTTGTACATATTCCGGCAAGCGCTTCGTCAATACTGTTATCAACGACTTCATACACTAAATGATGTAATCCACGCAAACCAGTATCACCAATATACATAGCCGGTCTTTTCCGTACCGCCTCAATCCCTTCTAAAACCGAGATCGTCGTAGCATTGTATTTTTCTTTTCCTGTTGCATCTACATTATTTTTATCTTTTACCATTAAATTTTTCCTATCTTAAACTTTATGTCTTTAATTTTTTTATTGCCTATTACCGCATTTAACTTTTCTATGATTGCGCCTTTATAGTACCTGCTTAACTCATTAAACCACACAGAAGAATCAACATGTACCATGAGGAGCCCCTTCTTCATCTCAACCGGTTTTGTGTGCTGAGATACTTCAACCCCTACTGCACTGTTCCATGCACTTGCAATTTTCATATGCACTTCACACTGCTCGTTACCAAACTGACCAAGTATTGACTTAACAATCTCTCCTACGGGAGTAGGATATCTTTTCTCTATATTCATACCGCTACGTAAGTCTCATTGGCATAATAACATATACATAATTTTCATCAGTCTTAATAATGCCTGGGCTTGCTGAATCTATGAGCTCAACAAATACTGATTCATCATCTAACGCCTTAAGCACATCTAGTAAATACACCGGATTGAATGCTACCGTCAACTCTTTTCCATCATATTTTATAGGAACTTCTTCGCGTGCCTCACCAACATCTGGTGTATTGATCGAAATTGTTAATATATCCTTAGCAAAACACATTTTCACCGAATTAAGCCGTTCGCTGACTAACACGCTCACACGCTTAACCGCACTCAAAAACTCTTCCCTTGCAACAGATACCCTTTCATTAATTTTACTTGGTATAACCTGCTGATAATTGGGAAATGCACCCTCTATCAAACGTGATACCAGCATACTCTCATCCATATCAAATGCTACTTGATTGGCTGCAAATGATATCCTCATAGATCCTTCATCTTTTAATATACGCGAAAGTTCAAGTATAGCCTTTGCAGGAATAATAGCTGACACCTTCACGCTAGAAGGAATCTCTTGCTCTTTTTCAATAAGTGCAAGTCTCCTACCATCAGTAGCTACTGCTAATATTTTACCGTCCTTTACTACCAAAGATATGCCGTTTAGTACGTATCGAGTCTCATCATGAGATATAGCAAACGCTGTTTTCTTAATAATATCTTTAAATACTTTCTGATCGATTTTAAATGAAGCGGTATCTGCAAAATGAGGTAATTTAGGAAACTCGTCTTTCCCCATACCCATAATTTTAAAAAATGATGCCCCACATTTAATGGAGGTAATATTGTTGTCTGTTGCATCAAGACTCACCTGCTGGCTTGGAAGTTCCCGCATAATATTTGACAAACGTTTTGCCGGAAGGGTTGTATGTCCCTCTTGACTTACTTTTGCAGGAAATCGGCATTTAATACCAACTTCAAGATCTGTTGTAGTAAGAGCAATAGAATCTTTTTCAGCTTCAATTAACACATTTGATAAAATTGGTAACGTTGTTTTTGTGCTGACAATATTTTGTACCATTTGTATACAACCTAAGAAAGTATCTCGACCACATTGCACTTTCATATCTTCCTCCTCGTTATCAACATTCCCTATATATACTATATACTATAGATATTAAATTAATAGTAGTAGTAGTTATTATGCTCTGTGAATAATAGGTTTTTCCCAGTAAAGCACTCTTGAGTATCTTGTGGATAAAATGCTAAAAACCCTAACGTTGTTAACAGGTAAAAAAAATGTCAAAGTTATAAACAAGTTATCAACAGCATCTACACACATGTATTAAAGTTACATCTTTATTCTTTTAATAAGCACATTAACATTCTTACGCAAAGAATAATCTTCCTTCATCTTTGATTCAATGAGTCTCACCGCATGGAGAACCGTTGAATGATCTCGTCCGCCAAATGCCTCTCCTATTTCAGGAAGAGAGTGAGAGGTTAACGATCGAGAGAGATACATCGCGATCTGTCGAGGAAACGCAATTGTTTTTGGACGTTTCCGGCTTTTCATATCAGCGACTCGAATATCGTAAAGTTCAGCAACCTTCTTTTGTATAGTATCCATACCAATGATCTCGGATTCTTCCGTAACAAGAAGATCCTGCAGGACTTCTTCAGCGATCTCTATTGTTAATTTACTTCCCGTTAATGAAGCATAAGAGACCACCCTGATCAAGGCCCCTTCAAGTTTTCTAATATTTGATTTAATGCGATTTGCCAAAAAAGTAGCGATTTCGTCGGGAAGATTAAGGTTTGATATCTCAGCTTTTTTGCGTAGAATGGCAATGCGTGTTTCAAGATCAGGCGGCTGCATATCGGCAACAAGCCCCCACTCAAAACGATTCACGAGCCGTTCCTGTAATCCAGGAATTTCTTTTGGGTGTCGATCGCTTGATAATACAATCTGTTTATGATTATTATGGAGCGTATTAAAAGTATGGAAAAATTCTTCTTGTGTTTGCTCTTTTCCTTCGAGAAATTGAATGTCGTCAATTAAAATTACATCTACATTTCTAAATGTATTTCTAAATTTTATTGTTGTCCGATTCTGAATGGAAGTAATTAATTGGTTTGTAAAGTCTTCACTGGAAACATAACAAACGTTCGCTCTTTTGTTTTTTTGCATAAGAAAATGGCCTATACCATGCATGAGATGTGTTTTTCCTAAACCAACGCCGCCATGAATAAAAAGCGGGTTATATATCTTTGCGGGTGATTGAGCGACGGCAACACAGGCAGCATGACAGAACCTGTTTGATGAGCCGATAACAAAACTATCAAATGTATACTTAGAATTAAATGAAGGCGTTGCGCCTGGTTTCTTTGCTCTTGCAACTGGACGAAATTGTTTTACGGGCGTTTCTTTTTTTATCTGTTGTTCTTTCGACGGAAGGACAGAAAAAATTATCTTGATACGTTGCCCTGTAATTTCTTCGAGAGATTTTTCAATAAGTGTATGGTAATGTTCTTTTACCCAATCACAATAAAATTTATTAGGTGCAGAAATTTCAAAAGCAGTATCAGACAATGAAACAGGACACAACGGCTTGAACCATGTTTCGTAAATTGTTGTTCCAAGATTTTCTTCAATCTTATCTTTAAGTGAATTCCAAAGCGTTGCAGAGTTAGAGCTCAATGTTAAAATCCTTTATATCGAAAAGCCAAAAGCGGCAGTTTATCATTGGTGTTAAACGCGAAGTTTTACACATGTAATTTAAGACGGAGTGATTTTACAATTGCGCACACTTTTATGCAAGATAAATTTAGTTATCAACAAAGTTTTCTACAGGACACAGAAAAAACGCGCGGCCTGTGGAGAATTAGAAAAAGTAAAATCAGAAAAAAATGAGCGCAACAAGATCACTAAAAAGATTCTAGAAAACGATATATTCGTTTTCCGCTTGACAGCTAAAACAATTTCTCTATAATTAGCCGTTTACTATTGGATTCTAAGAAACATCCCTAAAGGGATAATTCGACTAACGAAACCCTCATAGCGTTGCTTGTGAGTTTCGAGTCTCATTTTATAATAAGGAGATATCATGAAAAGAACATACCAGCCTTCCAACAGAAGAAGAAGCAGAACTCACGGTTTTCTCGAGAGAATGAAAACTGCAGGCGGAAGAGCAATCCTAAACCGTCGTCGCAGCAAGGGCAGAAAAAGAGTGAGCCTCTAAAAGTTGGCATTAGCACTATTAATAATGGAAAAAGTGAGAATTAGAGCCAAATAATGTGTCCTGCCGAGAAAAAAGCTCTATCAAGATGTACTTTTCGCAAGCATGAGCGACTTGTAAAGCAAAAAGAATTCAAGGATATCATCACTCACGGAAAGAAATTCGCCACACAGCATATCCTTTACTATATAAAGAAGAACGAGCTTCCCTATAATCGTTTAGGGGTGTCAATATCAAGAAAAACGGGAAACGCAGTCGTTCGAAACCGCTGCAAAAGAAGAATTCGTGAGCTTTTCCGCACACATAAAAAGGAAATAGCACAAGGATTTGATATCTGCACGGTTATAATAAAAGACATCGGATCTCTAAAGCATGAAGAGCTTAAGACTGCTTATATAAATATGTTACACAAGATTGCGGCAAGATTTGGCGAGGATAAATCATGAAAAAAATATTCATGGGAATCATCAAGGGTTATCAAAGATACGTTTCACCGTTTTTTGGGCAGCATTGCCGGTTTTACCCCTCATGTTCAGAATATGCGAGACAAAGCATAGAGAAAAAAGGGGTTCTGGTTGGCGGCTATTATTCAATTATACGATTATTTAAATGTCACCCCTTTCATAGCGGTGGATTTGACCCAGTAAAAGAATAGGAAAGATATGGATAAAAAGGCAATTATTGGAATAGCGTTATGTTTACTAGTACTAATACTCTATCCTTTCTACATAAATAAGATTTTTCCGCAGAAGCAGCAAGAAGAGAAAGCCTCTATTGCGCAGAAGGCGGAGCCTTCATATGCAGAGAAAGCTGTTCCGGTAGAAGAAATCGCGGCTGAAATAAAATCAACGCCTGACTATAAAGAAGAAGAGTTCTTTATTCAAACCGACCTGTATAACATCGTTCTTTCAAATTATGGCGGAACAATAAAAAGATTACAATTAAAGAAGTATAAAGATAAAGATGATAAAGAACATGACCTTGCTCTTGAAAGAGACATTCCGGTAAAACCTCTAGCACTTACAAACGTTGGCCCGCTTGGCGATCTTTCAAAAGCGCTTTTTACAGGAAGAATAGAAGGCAAAAAGGTTGTTTTTGAGCACGTCACAGAAGATAAGATATCCATTAAGAAGATATTTTATTTTGATGAAAACGAATATATATTTAAGGTGAGAATTGTTTTTAAGAATAGTTCCAACAGTGGGTTAGGTATCAATAGTTATCAAATGGTGTATGGGACAATCTTTCCTATAGTCAAAAAAACTGGTATTAGCGAGCTCGGCTTGACCGTGCTGGAGCAAAGCGGTACCGTTTTACGGGAAAAAGTCAAAAAAATTAAGGAAAAAACAGAAACACGAGGGCCATGCGAGTGGGCTGGCATGCAAAATCAGTATTATGCGCTGATCGCAAAGCCTGAAACATTGATTCAAGACGTTGTAACTGTTCCCCTCTACGGGGACAACAAGAAAAAAGTTGAAGGACTATCATCCTCAATAAGAATGGAAGGGTTTTCTCTTGCGCCGGGCGGCGTACATGAAGAAGAGTTTGTCTTTTTTATGGGCCCAAAAGAATACTCTTTAATGAAAAAAGCGCCGTATAAGTTTGGGAAAATTCTCTATTTTGGCTGGTTTGGCTTTATAAGTGAATGGATTCTCATCGGCTTAAATTTCTTCTATAAATTATTTCATAACTATGGCATTGCCATAATTGTAATAACGCTCATCATCAAGCTTGTCATGTATCCTTTGACGGCAAAAAGCATGAAATCAATGAAGCAAATGCAGGCTATACAGCCGCTCGTTAATGAAATACGTGCTAATAATAAAGACAATCCTAAAAAGATGCAAAAAGAAATGATGATGGTGTATAAGGAGTACAAAGTTAACCCTATGAGCGGGTGCTTGCCCATGCTTGCTCAATTACCGATATTTATTGCGCTCTTTACGACTTTGCGTGGCGCAATAGAGTTAAAGGGTGCGAGCTTCTTGTGGATACACGACTTATCTGTTCCTGATACCGTATTTTCAATTGGTGCTATACCAGTAAACATATTACCCCTTATTATGGGCGTTACTATGGTGTGGCAGCAAAAACTTACTCCTGTGGCAGATCCAAATCAGGCAAAAATGATGATGCTTATGCCCGTTGTTTTTACCTTTTTATTTTATAACTTCCCTTCAGGATTGGTCTTATACTGGCTAGTAAATAATATTCTCAGTATTTGGCAGCAATATAAAATCACAAAAAGCGCCTAAAGATGTCAATCCGTGACACAGAAAAAAATGTTACCGAAGATACCATTGCCGCTATTTCTACAGCTATGGGCATTGGCGCTATCGGAATGGTAAGAATAAGTGGCTCAAAAGCACTTCATATTGCCGACAAGATCTTCACATCTTCCGACAGGCAGAAACCGTCTAAAACACCATCTCACAGGATCTTACACGGCCATATATGCGCAAATAAAGCAACTATAGACGAAGTGTTGGTAACAGTGATGAGGGCCCCTCATACATATACCCGCGAAGATGTTATTGAAATAAGCGGGCATGGCGGCATGCTCTCTCTTCGAAAAATACTCGAAGAAATAATTCGCCACGGAGCGAGAATGGCTACCGCAGGCGAGTTTACTAAAAGAGCCTTCCTAAATGGACGCCTTGATCTTTCCCAGGCGGAAGCAGTTGTCGATGTAATCAACGCAGAGACCGAATATGGGCTTGAGCTCGCTGTAAATCACTTGAAAGGTGAGCTTTCCACCCATATTTTAAAGCTTAAAAACGATATTTTAGACTTTTACTGTCCCTTAGAAGTTGCTATTGATTTTCCGGAAGAAGGCATTATCGGATATTCACAGAGTGATGTAAAAAAAAGAATTAACAAAGCAATAAAGGGGCTGAAAGCTCTTATTGAGACGCGGAATGATGGCAGAAAGGTTCGTTCAGGCATTGATGTTGTTATTGCAGGCGCCACAAATGTGGGCAAATCAAGCCTTTTTAATCTCCTTATAAAAGAAGATAAATCAATTGTTACTCACGTGCATGGAACAACGCGCAATGTGTTAGAGGATGTTGTTGTCTTGGACGGCATGCTTTATAAGATAGCTGATACTGCTGGGTTACGCAAAACAAAAGGTGTTGTAGAGCGTATTGGCATCAAGCAAACAGAGAAAAAAGTCGTTGAAGCAGACGTTATTCTCTACATTATAGACAACAATAAAGGGCCGACAAGAGACGATAAACTATTTTTGAAGAACGCAAACAAGAAAAAAATAATAATTGTAATAAATAAAATTGACTTGAAAAGGCATAAAGACATAAAAAAGATTGTAAAAGAATATACCTGCATAGAAATTTCCGCAAAGAAACATATTGGAACAGAAAATGTAATTAATGAACTCGTTAGACGAGGAAAAAAACATATTCCACAGAAAAAGATAATAAAAAATACCTTTATAATAAATGAAAGACAATACGAAGCTCTTGTAAAAGCACAAACATCCTTACAAAACGCTCAAAAAGCGCTTACAAAAAAACTTTCATATGAGTTTATTGCCTTTGATATAAAAAATACCATGCAAGCACTGGGCGAAATAACTGGTGATGATATAACGGAAGAAACATTGCACGCTATTTTTTCTCGGTTTTGTATTGGAAAATAATTAAAACAGACTAGAGACATCAGACCAGAGACTACAGACTAAAGACGAAAACAAAAGACTAAAAACAAAAATAACATTCAAAACGAGAAAAGTGAAAATGGCGAAGCCATACGATGTAATTGTTGTTGGTGCTGGGCATGCGGGCTGTGAAGCGGCGCTTGTTGCAAGCAGAATGGGAAAAAAGACACTTCTTTTCACTATCAACCTCGATAATATTGCACAAATGTCATGTAATCCCGCTATTGGTGGGCTTGCAAAAAGCCATATTGTCAAAGAAATTGATGCCTTAGGCGGTGAAATGGCGAAAAATACCGATAAAGCGTGTATTCAGTTTCGCATGTTAAATAAAAGCAAGGGTCCAGCGGTTTGGGCTCCACGGGCACAAGCAGACAAGAAAATATATCAGTTTGAAATGAAAAAAGTTATTGAACAACAACCCGGGCTTGATCTTAAGCAGGATTTGGTTGAAGAGATTATTGTTAAAAAAGGTAAAATACAAGGAGTTATAACACAAACAGGTGTTACTTATAGGGCAAAGACAGTCATTCTCACTGCAGGCACATTTTTACAGGGACGTGTTCATATAGGGCTTAAATCATATTCTGCGGGACGTTCGGGAGAAATTGCCTCTATCAATCTATCAAAAAGCTTAGCAAAAGAAGGCTTTACTCTTGGAAGACTAAAAACGGGAACGCCTGCACGAATAAATAAAAACAGCATTAATTTTAAAAAGATGGATATGCAAAATGGCGAAAAACCAATACCTTTTTCATTTTTTTCTGATGGCATAAACTTACCGCAAGTCCCCTGTTATGTGACTTATACAACAAAACACACAAAAGACATTATTAAGAGGAATTTACGTCGATCCCCACTATATAGTGGTCTCATTGTTGGTGTAGGCCCAAGATATTGTCCTTCAATAGAAGATAAAATAGTTAGGTTTTCAGATAAAGACAAACATCAGATATTTCTTGAGCCTGAAGGCCTCAATACTGAAGAATATTATGTTAACGGTGCGTCAACAAGCTTGCCGGAAGATGTGCAGGAAAAAATAATTCACAGCATCATTGGCCTTGAAGACGCATATATCATGCGACCAGCATATGCAATAGAATATGATTTTATTAACCCCACACACCTCAAATCAACACTAGAAACAAAAATAGTCAAAAATCTTTTCTTTGCAGGGCAAATCAACGGGACAAGTGGATACGAAGAAGCTGCTGCACAAGGGTTTGTTGCTGGGGTTAACGCCGTCTTCTCTATCGATAAAAAGGATCCTTTCATCCTAGATCGTTCAGAAGCATATATCGGGGTGCTCGTAGATGATCTTGTAACAAAAGGTGTCACCGAGCCCTATCGTATGTTTACTTCCCGTGCAGAATATAGACTTCTCTTAAGGCAAGATAATGCAGACCTCAGATTGATGGACTATGGGGATAAGTTTGGCCTTATAGATAAAGATGCCTATAAACGGTTCTGCAAAAAACGTGATGCAATCACCCTAGTGATAAACGATAAAAAACCGCTTACACGAGAAATGATTCATGCTGTATGTGAGACGTTAAGAAAAGAGTCTAAATCTAAAAAGAATATTATTGATAGCGCATTTATTGCTGAAGTATACGAACAGGCTGAGATACAAAAGAAATATGAAGGATACATACAAAAACAGGAAGTGCAAATACAAAAGTTTAAAAGATTGGAAAACAAGCAAATTCCCCCTGATTTCAAGTTTTCAAAAATTAAGGGCCTAAAAATAGAATCGATTGAAAAACTAATGGCTGTCCACCCTACTTCTATTGGGCAAGCCTCCCGCATCTCTGGCATTACCCCTGCAGATATATCTGTTCTCCTAGTCTGGCTCGAACGCTGCCTTCGGCAGCCTTAATCTAATAAATATAACCCCAAACAATTAATACAATAATATCGAGGCCAGTGTTCCACGTAGAACACAAGCTTCGCTTGCCTCATTTTGTTTGTGTGGAGCAGGGACAATAAAAATAAATAATTCGAAGAATTATGTTGACACGGTGTGTAATGTAGATATTATATATACCCAATGGGCAAGATAATATCTATTGCAAATCAAAAAGGCGGTGTCGGAAAAACAACAACTTCCGTAAACCTATCCGCTATCCTCTCAAAGGCAGAAGAAAAGGTCCTTCTCGTAGATTTTGATTCCCAAGGCAACGCGACAAGTGGCGTCGGGGCTACAGTTACAGGCGATCAAAAAACAATATGTGATTTTCTTACCGAAGGTGTTGATAAAGAAAGTTGTATTGTTAAAACGCTGTTTGACAAATTATGCGTTATCCCATCAGATAAAAATCTTGCAGGCGCAGAGATCGAACTTGTAAATTATGAGAACCGAGAATATGTTCTAAAGAATGCGCTTAGCGCAATTAAAGATCAATACGATTACATTATAATTGATTGTCCGCCGTCATTAGGGCTTTTAACGATTAATGCGTTAACAGCGTCAGACAGCGTTATTATTCCCATTCAAACAGAATATTATGCATTAGAAGGTCTCAGTCAGTTTATTTCTACGATAGACCTTGTAAAAGACAGCCTTAACACAAAACTAGAAATCGAAGGCATTGTTCTTACAATGTCTGATATTAGAACAAAGCTATCAAAAGAAGTAATTTCAGAGGTAAGAAATTACTTCCCAGATAAAGTATATAAAACGATTATACCAAGAAACGTTAAGCTCAGCGAAGCTCCAAGTTTCGGTAAGCCAATATGTTACTATGATATTCGTTCTCAGGGGGCGGAGAGTTATTTTTCTTTTGCAAAAGAAGTTATCTCTCAAAACGCATCGCAAAAAGAGAGCATAGAGAATCAAATAAAAGAAATTGTTGCCCAGGAAGCAACTCAGGCAATAGAAAAAGAAGAAGAGCCAATCACGGTATAGCTATAAGTAGTTAGCGCGCAATAGGATGCAAAAACACACTTTGTCTTGTAGCTTAAAACTTACAGCTTATAGCTTGTATTAGGGGGATATATGGAACAAAAATCAGTATTGGGAAGAGGGCTATCAGCCCTTATTCCAGAGAAAAAAGTTGAAAAAAATGAATCTGGTTCACTACAGCTACCAATAGAGAAAATTAGACGAAGCAGTTATCAGCCACGTGTGCATTTTGATGAAGTTGCGCAAAACGAACTCATTGAATCAATTAAAAAACGAGGCGTTATACAGCCGATTCTTGTTCGTACGAGTGATGATGGATATGAGCTCATAGCTGGCGAACGTAGACTACGTGCGGCTCAAGCGGTAGAGCTTGAAACAATTCCTGCGATTATTAGAGAAGTAGGCAATAAAGAAGCAATGGAATTAGCGCTTATTGAAAATGTACTTCGCGAAGATCTTGATCCAATTGAAGAAGCAAAAGGGTACTACCGGCTTATCAAAGAGTTTGGCCTTACGCAAGAACAAATTGCAGAAGAAGTTGGAAAAGAGAGGGCAAGCATTGCTAACTCTATGCGACTGCTGAAGTTACCTGGAAATGTGAGAGAACTAATTTCGCAAGGGTTGTTGTCGGTTGGGCATGGGAAGGTGCTTCTTTCAGTGATGGATGAAAAGACAATTGAAAAGTTATGCAAAAGCATTATTAATAGTAAGCTGTCTGTACGTGAAACAGAAAAGCTTATTGAAAAACTTCGAACAAATCCAGTCCATAAAAGAGATCGTAAAAACAGCGATCCGCATCTTGCCGCAATAGAAGATGAACTAAAAAGAAAATTTGGGACATCGGTAAAAGTATGGCAGGGATCAAAAGCAGGGAAGCTGACGATCGAATATTATTCCAAGGAAGATTTAAATAGAATAATAGAAATTCTTGGAGTTGCTTTTTAAGTCATATTTGATACTATAAAGAATAATGTTAAGGGCGATTTTTTAATCGCCCTTTTATTTAGGATTGCGAAACAATAATATGGCTACAAATACATCACCAGAAAAACTTCAAAAAGCAAAACAGTATGAAAAGATACATAATATTCTTTTTGTTGCTGAGCTTATAATTTCTTTTGCGGTATTACTCATATTTATTTTTTCAGGGTTATCGCAGTGGCTTGTTGATTTTATTGCGCCGCTATCAGTAAATATTTGGTTTAAAGTGTTTTTGTATGTTCTTATCTGTTACGTCTCTTTTTCACTAATATTTTTTCCATTAAGTTTTTATTCAGGATATCTTCTCGAACATAAATTTGACTTATCGAATGAAACAAAAAAAATGTGGTTTTTAGATTATGCAAAATCGTTAGGGATTAATATATTATTTTTATTAATTTTTGCAGAGGTTTTACATCTCTTTTTAAGAATTTCTGGAAACATGTGGTGGATATGGGCAGGTATGTTTTGGCTGCTTTTTGGTCTTGTCATTAGCAATCTTTATCCCATACTTATTCTCCCTATTTTTTATAAAGTAAAACCGCTTGAGAATGAAGACCTTGTAGAGAGGCTAATGAAACTTTCAGAATCAGTAAAAGCAAAGATACTTGGCGTCTTTGAAATGGATATGAGCCGTAAATCAAAAAAAGCAAACGCTATGTTTGCGGGGCTTGGGAACACAAAAAGAATTATTCTTTCAGACACACTCGTGTCAGATTATACGCCGGAAGAAGTCGAAGTGATTCTCGCGCACGAGCTCGGACACTTTTATTATAAACATATTATCAAACTCATTGCGATATCAACGGTATCAACTTTTGTTGGTTTGTATATAACAAACATTGCCCTGTATTCATTATGCAACCTTGCGGGATACAGCGCTATTACTGATGTTGCGGCTCTGCCGCTTTTTGCGTTAGTGTTATCTATTTTTGGTTTAGCTCTCATGCCGATATCAAATACATACTCACGTAAACTCGAAAGAGAAGCAGATGCATTTGCTTTAGAAAAAACAAATAATCCAAACGCGTTTATTGAAAGTATGAAAAAACTCGCCTCACAAAATCTTTCAAACCCGGAACCAAATCCAATACTAGAATTTATTTTATATTCACATCCAGCAATTTCAAAACGCATAAAAATGGCAGAACAATACAAAAATCAGACCAGAGACTGCAGACTTGAATAGCGGATAGCGCTTAGCGTAGAGCGTATAGTAGATAGTGAATCGTGGTTCGTGTATCGATTAGTGAAAAAAGACTTTTTATCAATACACCATTAACGATATCCAAAACTGTGACAAATTAAAACCGAAAAACGAGTGCCAAAAAATGAACAACAAAGTTGGTATTTTATATATTGTCGGTACACCGATTGGGAACTTAGAAGATATAACTCTAAGAGGTTTAAAAACCCTGAAATCTGTTGATCTTATCGCGTGCGAAGATACTCGTCACACACAAAAACTTTTAAATCATTTTTCTATTTCTACAAAAAGTGAAAGCTATCATAAGTTTAATGAAAAGAGTAAGTGCTCGCGTTTTATAAATCTTTTAGAATCGGGGAAAGACATTGCGCTTGTTTCAGATTCTGGTATGCCGGGCATTTCTGATCCTGGAAATATTCTCATAAAGGAAGTGATAAAAAATAATGTTTCGGTTATTCCTGTTCCCGGACCGTCGGCATGCATCACGGCATTGGTCGCGTCAGGATTTGATATTGATAGTTTTATTTATGAAGGATTCTTGCCGCAAAAGAAAATGGCAAAAAAGAAAAAATTAATGGAGTTTGAACACGAGGTGCGCCCCGTTGTTTTTTATGAGTCTCCAAAAAGAATTTTAGAAACACTTAAAGCTGTTGAAGAAGTGCTCGGTGATAGGGAAGTAGTTATCGCACGAGAAATAACAAAGTTTTATGAAGAATATATTAGAGGTAAGGCATCAGACGTTTTAAAGAAACTTGGTGCCAGTGAAGTGAAAGGCGAGATAGTGTTAATCATTCAAGGCGGAATCATAGAAGATGAGGCCCCTATTGATATAGAAAAAGAAGTAACACAAACTATGAAAAAGCTTAATATCACAAAAAAAGAAGCGATAACATTTGTTGCTGCGCGATATAATATCATGAAAAAAGACGTCTACAAGAAAACTATTAAAAACTCCTAGAAGATCTATTTTCTGTGCCCCTCTTGACACGCCCCATTTTATAGTGTAAAACACTGATCAATAACGGCTTATCTAACTATAATAATATTTGAGGAGTGTATAAAAAGATACTCTAGTCGAAATAGTTATCGTTTCTCAAAACGGGGTATATGCACGACAAGCATATTTGTGCTTTTGAATTTTATGCTCTCAACGGTCCATCCTTTAATCGTATTATCCGATGAGATATATGTTTTAGCCCCGCGGTCTATCTTTGATACCGGTGCGGAAACTTTACAAAAGAAAATCGCACAGGAAATCCCACCCGTTATATCGATCCTTACGAATATTGATAAAGGCGTTAAAGCTGTCCCAAAATTTCAAACCTCCCAGTGACTTCGTCACTTTTATTATGACGGTTTCGTTGTTATTATTCAGATAGGTCCCAAACAAAAAAATAAAAGACACGAAGTGTCCGAAGTGTCTAGCGGTTGCCGATGTAGGTGGAGAAAGCTGTTTTTTGCTGTTTCTTTCGGTCAGTTTCTTTAGCGGGCCATAAAACAGTAACAGTAACGTTACGCAAATTTGAGTCAGCAGACGAGGTTGTTGTTCCTGAATTTCCTGTTACAGGCGTTGATACATCTATTTCATATTGATACATTTGTTCGGGATCATCGGTAGTAGTGAAATTTGTTTTTGGAGAAGATGCGAGACTGCTGAAGACGGTAGTCGCTTTAAACTCTTCGATCTTTTTCTCACCGAGAATCACCGCTTTTGTTCTTAAACCTGCTTTTTTTGATGAGTCGATACCTACGGGGAAAAGGGTTAGAACAGAAAGGATGCCAATAGCGAGAATCGCTATAGCTGCAACAATTTCAATAAAGGTAAAAGCATTGATTCGTCTATGTAGTTTCATGATATAAGTATATACCACATCAGAACATAAAGTCAAAAGAAAACCCTTATCCCACCGCGCAGGAGTCACTATGTGCCACCTACGCGGTGAAAAAAAAGAGGTGATTGCTCCCCCAAGATAATTTTATTGATGTAAATGTAGATGCAGTGTAATATTTAGGTGTTTAATAAGAAAAAAAAGACTAACTGGGGGGAGGGGTAATATAATGAAGAAATTATTATATATTATAGCTGTTACAATGATCCTTTCAGTTACTTCTCCGTCTTATGGCTTACAGTTTATAGATAATTTTCAGAGTTCAAACTATACGTTAAATAATACCTTAAATGGTCTAAATAATAGCGATCAGGGTGGAGGAGTTTTTAACTATGATTGGGGTGGGGACAGTCGGGCCCGATCTTAATATTTATGCATATTATCTCGGCGATAAACATTATATAGCGGACGGTTCAGTGAGTGATACATACGCCCTCGATTTTTATCGTAGGAGAAAGTTTCTGTGAAGAGTATCAATAATATGTTTTGCATAGTATTTAGCGTAATAAGTTTTTTCTTGTTATCAGGATCTTGTTCGTGGGCATCCATACATATTGATGTCGTTGATGTTACCGGAAACCATATAGATCATACCTATAGTAATGCGGCAACAGCTGAAGCGATTGATTATCTTGTTGGGAATGGCTCTCAGGGGGAGTTCGCGGCAGTTTTTACTGCTGCTTTGAGTCTGGATACGGAAATAATCTATACTATATCTGCGGCGGAAGGAAAAAGAATCGTTCTTAAGCCTCCTGAAACAACAAATACTTTCCGTATTGAAAGCACACTGCAGTACGATAAGCTGACAAACGATGTTGCAAAACCACGAACAGGAACGCTCACGTTTGAGAATCTTATTGGGACAGCGCCGACTATTGCGGTAAATCAAACAAAGATATGGAAAGATGGCGCACGCATAAAATTCGGTTTTATATCTACAGGTATTACCGAAGAAATATCGTTTACGGCAATGAATATCGGGATAGGGTATTCCGGAGAGGTTGGTGTAGGTTCTCAGACGTATGATTATCATACTGGATCCGTTTTTGTGCTGTGGGATGCAGATGTCGGAACACCTGATCCCGGACAATTTGTGACGGTTGTTCCCGAACCCTCCACTTATGCACTTTTTTGTATAGGGCTTTAAGGGGCTCCCCAATGTCAAGACCAGTTTTTAAGTAAGTTAAGATATAATAGTAGTAGTGGTTTCTCTTTCTTTTTTTGCTTCTTTTTTTCGTAACTACTCAGGTACCCACCCATACGGTAAATCTGCGGATATCTTTTTTAGCTGGATTCATTGTCCATTAGATAGTATAGTTGGTGTATGCAATCAAATATACCGCTGCCAATTGGTGATATCCAA
>JAVCCP010000003.1 GCA_030765405.1 Candidatus Ancaeobacter aquaticus
GGCTTTTTTGACAGGCGGCTGAAATGGGGCAGCCGCCTACCTAAGGATGATTAGTTAAAGAAATTTATGCAAGACATGTATTAGATGAGTTTTTTTGTTTGGCAAATCACTGTCGTTTATCTGTCATCCGTAGGTACGGATAACCTTGTATGTAGGTTCTAAAATACCTTCAAATAATTCCCAAAAGATAATGCATCCGCCAAAAGCGGATGGAACAGGACGACTACAATTGCCTCGAGAGGAAAGTTTTATTATTGGATTTCTGTTTTTTTCGCCACCCTTTTCATTCATGCCCTTGGGTTTAGAAATCTTGCTTAGCCCAATTCATTAATTTAATCCCTAAATTTCTTAACTCTTTATTATAAAATATTCTATGCGGAAATTTCTGAAAAAGAAATATATCAAATCTTAACGTCCGATTATTTTCTAAATTCTTTTCTAAAAACAATTCCTCTAAATTCAATAAATTATCTTCGGCGAGACTAACTAAAGCTTCAAGATCTGCTACTTGAAGCCACTGAGGCATTATACAATATTTTTGTTGATAAAGTTGTGTTTCTTGAATCAGAAGATCAAGATACCCTTTACAACAAACATCGTCGACTATGGTTTCTGCCGCAAATGTTATTATTGGAAATATTCTTTTGGGATCCTGTTTTTTATTATGTCTGATATAATTTATTAAATCATCATAATGAACATTCTGCTGCCACATGCCTTCTGTAATCAAACCCTCATCTTCCCGTTTCACTTCTGCCCATTGAACCTTTTCTCCTTTATCTAACTTGCTAAGAATGTTTTTATTTGGACCAAACACTCTTTCCTTTTCTTTTCCGCCTAAAAGAAAATCAGTCGGAAGTCTACCGCCCTTATGCTCAAAGTAAAAACAATCACTGTTCCTTTGTAAAAGACAGTCACTAATTTCTTCTTCCTTATTATTTTTTGGGTTTGGAATATACGTCCATTGTCCACTTGAATCATTTTGCGATATCTTTTCTACTAGAGCGTTAGCATAATCCTCATAAGCTAACCCTAGAGAATTTTGAAAATTGCTGCGCTCTTTACCGGATAATGCTTCAGATAATATAAAAAATGGTTCATCAATAATTTTATCAATTATAAATTCCGCTACTGGGCATATAATTTTGTTGGCAGCTGTCTCAATTAAAGGAAAGCGTCTAAGAGTAACGTAATCAAAGACTAATTGATCATCTTTGTTTTTGCGTTGATTTTTCCAATCATCTATTATCTTTGTATATTCCTGAGGAGAGCAGCTCCATTTCGAAATTATCTCTTCAAAATGGAGCTTTTCTTCCTTGCTGATCTCCTTAAATAAAGTCTCCTTATTCAACCAAATATTATTTCGGTCAAGTTTATAAATAAGGGCAACTAAATGGGCTAAAATCGTAAAATAACGAGGAAGACTTATCCCACTTGTAATATCCTGAAAATGATTTTTAACATCTGGAAAATGATTTGGTAAAATCTCTGTGTAGAGTTTGTAATTTCGCCCTAAATTAGCCCAAGGAGTATACCATGTTTGATATTTGTTAAATTGATTTTGTCTTACCCAAGAAAGAACAAAATCGTGTCTCTCTACCAATTTCTCTACATTTACTGGAGACTGTTTGTCTTTTAAAATATCATTTATTATAAGTAATACACGACATATTCTCCTTGGGAGCTCATAGTCTAGCTCAGAACTTGTTTTATTTCTGTCATTAAAAGTTAGTGCAAGATTAGCCAAGTATGCAATATTATGTGAATGAATAAAGAGATGTCTTCCCTGGGTATAAGGGATCCTTCCAGGGCAGTACATTCTATCTGCTTGAGGAAGCTTATGTGGAAAATCATCTACAATGGCTAACTTCAAATATTCTGCTTGTCGGCTAGCGTCTAGAATATCTGGTTTGTCTTTCTCTGGGTACTCTAGAAATTGTACGGATAAAGAGCTTAGATATCCTAAAACTGCCTCCAGTGGCATGCGAGCAATTTCTTCATTTAGAATATCATAGTTAATATTAGCATCTCCTCCGAGCTCTTTGAATGATGTATAACTTTGATATCCTATTTGTTTACTGTTCATTTTTCTATTAAACATCGTCATTTTTGCTAAAACCAATTAAAAGGTGAACGATTAGCCACAAAAGAAAAAAAGATGATGAGCTGTTTATATCCTTTGAATCTATTAATCCATGACACACCCTGTTTCTTAAGTTGGGGCCGCATTTTTCTATAAAGAGAGATCGCATCTCCCATACTAAATCCTTACTAAATATCTCTTCAGCATTTGAATTATTTAAAAGTTGGTTCAGATCTCGTTCTTCCTGCACCCCCTCTGGTGAAACCGAGGTTGTTTTTAACTTATTTATAGCAAAAATCAGCCTTATTGAATTTTCTATTTGAGGGACAATTAAATGGGTAAAAATCAGAAAATCACTTTCAAATCCAGCAATAATTGCTCGCTCAAATATATCCCTTCTTTCTTCTGGTACGAATTTACTTTTGCCAATCAATTCTTTTATTGCCTCTTTCCAAGAATCTCCCGACTGCAAAATCAAATAAATACCTCTTTTCAAAGTAGTACAGGCAGATAGATTTTGACCAAGATTATAACTTCTAATTATCTGTGCATTGAGCGTGGTTTCATGCTCATCACTCATCCCGCCGATTTTAGCTGAGACATTGCCTTCCTCGGTTAATATATGGGTATCAAATAACCCCTGCAGAGGATGCTCTTTTAGATTCTTTTCGGCAGTTTCTCTCTCTTGCTCATAAGAAAAAGGCTTATATAGAGCAGCAAATGCCGCAATTGCACCCTTCCCTGCTTTACCTTCAAGTAAATCATCTGCAATTTTTATCAAAGGCGCTGCATCTATATGAGGAGAAGAAATAACCTTCATTTGACTTATGGTTAACTTATTCGCTTCTTTCAATTCATGTACTAAATCCTCTGCCTTCATTTTCTCACCTGCCGCGCGATAAGCGTGGATAGCCTTTTCAAGCCTATACGCCAAATTAGAACCATCACAACCCTGAGGTGTTTTAAAACTTCTTGCCTCATCCTCCCAATGTTTCGCAATAGCAATCTTCATCTCTCTAGCCTTTTCTGAATCATTTGCATAACTGTAACATTTTGCTGCGTGCTCATAATATCTGTGTGGAGCATCACATCCTGGAGACATAGGGAATCCCTTTGCTATCTCCACCACCTTATCTCCTAGATTTTTCCAATTATCAATAAGCTTATTTTCTATTAAAAGTTCTAAAAGTGAGGATGGCCAATAATCCTGCTTTGCGTTAAAGCATGTTTTTCTGCTTTCTTCAAATAGGCTAAGAATCTTCTTGCTCACAATCTGCCTTTCCTGAGCTTTCTCGCCTAACTCCATTGCCATTTGAGTAGCTCGCTTAAGCCATTCGCTTCTTTGCACCCACATTTCATTATTTTTATCCTCGTCTGCAGATTGCAAGTAAGCCTTAACTGCTTTTTGTGCATGTAAATAATTTCTTCCTCTTATCCAAAGCACATCATAAATTCTTGCAACAAATTGCGAGTTGGTTGATACCTTGACAATTTCTTCTAATTTTGATAACTCATCTTCCTTTAAATCTTCTGGGATCAATGTTCTCCCTTGTGAGCTTGTCATAAGTGGACCAAATGGTTTACCCTTTTCGAATATAAAATACATAGAAAATACTCGCCAAAGCAGACTCATTGATATCTCTAATTCTCCGTCTCCTGTTTCCTTCGCTGCATTACGTCGTTGCTCAAAGGCTGAAAGAAGATTAGGGAATTTCTTACTTTTGACATCTGCTATTGCTTCTTCGAAATTTTCTAATAACCGTTTATCTAACATATTTAATTTTGCTCCTTTTAGGGGGAACAACCACACAAATGGTGCCGATGAATCTGCATCTAATAACTTTGAAAAAGCGTCTCGTATTGATCTTCAATATATTTTGAAACTAGCTCATCTTTCCAATACATTTTAGTTCCCCAAAATCCGTCTCCACCTCTTCCGGTAACGAAATAATCCTCACCACCACAACCAACAATGTTAAGCTGGAATTCTTTTTTAAAATACTTTGCCGAATCAATAGCATAACACATTAATTCATTATCGACATAAGCTTCATAGTTTCTAAATTTTTGTTTTATATGGCTTATTTGAAACTGTTCATAATCTAGGATCGCACCAGACACAGCATTAAAAGTATTAAAGAAAATATCTGTACTTTCTTTCCGAATGTAATAATGCGAGTAAGGGTCGCTAGAACAAACTGAAACAACTTTTTGCATATCGCTGACATCAGGCATTTTACTTTCGGAAGTTAAAATAAGAATGTCTAATAAACGCCCGCCACATTCAGAACAAAAAGGGAAATTTATGTTGATAATATCTATCAATTTATCGTTTTTGTAGTCCATCAACACAATATAATAGGGGATCCCTTTTTTCTGAAAAGGAGCGAATTTACTCAGATTCTTAAAATTAACATTTGTAGTTACATCGAACCTACAAGCTTGATCACCAAATAAACCAGCAAAGTCACAAGAATCGCCATAGTCTCCAGCAATTGTCAATTTGAATTTATCGATACCATCAACATAAAAGAAAAGTTCGGCTCTTAACCCTATATAAGAATTATACGGTATTGTTTTCTGTTGGGACTCAAGGTAAGATAAGGCATTTTTTACATCATCCCTATGTAATATGGAAAACATTATACTTCTAATCCTTCTATACTCCTCTGCAGGATGCACAATATTCATAATTTTATTATATCAAACCTTCTAAAATTATCAATTGCAGATAAATGTACTTTTACTAACTTATTTAGATGAAATTCTTTTTTTTGGTCCTCCTTAACTTATTGCTACAGTCCCTCCAGTAACTATAGTTTCTGTTAAAGAGCTGCTGGACTAAATTTTTACACACCCGGAGTGTATATGAGAGTTTGTCTCCATTTTAAAATATCCTTTGACGATGCATGTACAGAAGTGTAAAGTGAAAACATTATGAAAAAACGATACAATCTAAGTGAAGCGGCAAAAGAATTAAGTTTAACTCGCCAAGGTCTCTATTATTGGATCGAGAAAGGGTGGGTTACACCTAAACGTGATTATAAAGACCATCCTATATTCACGGATGCTAATTTAAAAAAGATTAAAGAATGGCAAAACAGGTTAAACGAAGGATAATTTATGGTAAAAAAACCTTCAAAGAGTAAAGGAACAAGATTAACTGAAACAAAAAAGATGTTTTTTGCGTTTCAGCGTTCTGTTTCAGAGCTAGAGGGTGGCCCCTTGCCAGATCCTTTTAAATATGCCGAATATGATTTCGCATTAAACGATACACTTAATATTTTAGTTCAGCATTTAAAGGAGAATGAATATAGACCTAAAAGAGCTGAGAATTTTGATATGCCTAAGGGAGAGTTCGCTATTAGGCCAGGGTTGACTCTAGACGTAACTGATTTAACGGTTATTCATAAGTTGGCTTCAGATTTTATCGTAACTTTGGATGCTAAATTGTCTTCCGGAGTAGTTGCATATCGATTGCGAAATGACAAGAAAAAATGTTTTCGGATAGAAAGAGAGTCTGCTTATTATGTTTTACCACGGTATAAACGCAATCGTGTTAAAATTGAAGAATCATGGTATAACCTCTGGCCTAAATACCGAAAACAGATGAAGAAAGATTTGCAGAGCAAGAAATATTCTTTTGTTGCGTCGACTGATATTACAGCATTTTTTGAAGATGTCAATTTATTGACTCTTGGAGAGATTTTAAAGAAAAAGTCTGGTGCAAGCATAAAACAGATTAACATGATCATTGAAATATTGCGTAGTTGGGCATTGCGTGACCCTGCTAATATTAGACAGCGAAGAGGTTTGCCCCAGGGGATAAATATGTCAGGCGTCTTAAGTAATCATTATTTACAGATAGTTGATGACTATTTGGAAAATGTGCACAAAAGAGCAAGCACAAAAGATAAGATTAAATGGTATCGTTATTGTGATGATATACATGTTTTATGTAAAACGAAGGGACGTGCAAAAGCTATACTGCTTAATATAGGTCGTCTTTTGCGTCAATTAGGGCTAAATCAGAATGCTAAGAAAACAAATATTTTAACTGCAGAAGAAGCTCTAAAAACTATGTACTATTCTGTTGCTGAAGAAGTTTCTGAAATTGTTGACTTGTCTAAAAAACGTGGTGCTAATCGGGATGATTTAATTGAAAGACTTAAAATTGAATTTAGACAGCTCCCTAAAAGAACAGCTTCGTACAAAAAACGACATGAGACTGCTTTGTTTGGTTTTTATAACGCAGCGAGGATATTGGATTCAGACATTTTACTAAATAGAGCAAAACATGATTTTGAGAAATTTCCTACGCGGGCTAAAAACATCTCTGGATATTTAAGAAGTTTTGTAGGCAGGAAGAAAGTGTTTCGCGATATTTCTGAGCTTATGTTAAAAAAGAATAGGATTCTGCTATACAATTATCAGATAGCTTTTTTAGTTACTATTTTTAGGGGGTGCAATAATCAGGATAAAAAAATATTTGACGCTATTGTTGAGGTTGCTAGGAGCAAGGAGAGGCATTGGTATGTGAAAGTTCAGGCCATCAGTACATTGTTTTATTATGGTATCGGTTATTTAAGGGAAACGCATTTACGTGATTTTATCTCTAAAAGACACCACAAACAGGTTAGGCGTGCATCAATGGTCTTGTTGCCATTACTTTTTAAAAAGGATGAAGTTTTAAAAAGATTGGATGATTATGCAGGTGAATTGAATGTTACGGTTTCTCGAATGGCAAATTTTTTATTAGCATTAGTGGAGGATAAAGAGATTGCAATTTCACATTTAAGAAGATTTACTACTCCGAATTTCATTTTTTTGACTGATCAAATATGGAGATTGTGGTTTATCTCGCTCAATGAGAAGCCTGATGTAAGAAAAAAGTTTGATTCTACAATAAAAAAACTAAAAAAAGAATTTCGTCTAAATAAGTTAGTAAAAGTACATTTATCTGCAATTGATAATTTCAGAAGTGAAGGAAAAACCAAAATGACAGATAAACGACAGTGATTTGCCAAACAAAAAAACTCATCTAATACATGTCTTGCATAAATTTCTTTAACTAATCATCCTTAGGTAGGCGGCTGCCCCATTTCAGCCGCCTGTCAAAAAAGCC
>JAVCCP010000004.1 GCA_030765405.1 Candidatus Ancaeobacter aquaticus
CCATCCATGCTAATCGATATTTGTTGTGCTGTTAATCTATTGATGAATGCCTCACTCGTAAACTGTGCCCCTTGATCCGAATTGAATATCTCAGGGGTTCCGTATTTTGCCAGAGCTTCATCAAGTGCTTCACAACAAAAACTTACATCCATGGTATTGCTTAATCGCCAGCTTAATACACTGCGGCTATGCCAATCCATTATCGCTACCAAGTACGCAAATCCGTGCTTTAACCGTATATACGTTATATCCGTACTCCACACCTGATTAGGACGTTCTACGGTGACGTCGGTAAGCAGATACGGATATGTTGCATGATGTTTATTCGGCCTGCTCGTATTTGGTTTAGGATATATCGGCATCAATCCCATTTTCCTCATTAGACGTCTCACTCTCTTCGGTCCACATCTTTTACCGGTATCCCGCAAATACGCTGTCATGCCACGTACTCCCATAAACGGATGCTTTGTAAACTCTTCATCTATTATATTCATTAACTCAATATTATACGCGCTTTCTGGCGCAGCATGATAGTAAAGCCCTGATCGATTAATTGCCAAAAGATTACATTGGTTCCTCATACTCATTTCCTCTTTATCCTTATCTAACAACAATTTGCGCTCCTTAGGTCTTAAAACGGTAATTTTTTTTTAAGCCAATTGTTTTCTACTTCTAATTGTCCAATCCGCTTGTATAAATTATCAACCAGCTTTTCCTTATCCTTTTCATCCGGATCCTTTTTGCCAGAAAACAATCCGGGCAAGCCTTCTCGCAGTTCACTTTTCCATTGTGCGATCTGTGTCGAATGAACCCCATATTCGCTGCTGATCTCTGCTGTTGTCTTTAACCCTTTTATTGCCTCAATTGCTACTTTTGCTTTAAATTCCTTGCTGAATTGCTTTCTCATGCTTCCCATCCAGACCTCCTGTGTTTGTCCCACCATTATACCTTATTTCTCTATCTTATACACTGGTCTGATTTTTGGGGAGTATTATACTTTTAGGGTTAGTGGGGCTAAAAAGGCGCAAGAAAAGAGCATAACCTTTTATTGTGATAAGTGTTACGACTATTAAGTTTTAAAAATTGGTGGTATCGAGACCGCCGTTTTTCTTTTTGTTGATACTGGCCAATTAATAAATATCATATATTTTCAAAAAAAATATTGACATTTATGGCGATATGACGATAATTGCAGTTTCTACATATAAATAGAGGTGATTATTATGAAAATATTTCAAATGGGTTTATTAGGTAAAAAGATCGGAATGACAAAGCTCATCAAAGATGATGGTCGGGTTGTTCCTGTATCAGTACTTCAAGTCGGCCCTTGTCCAATCATTAGAAAGAAAACCACAGAAAAAGATTTTTATACTGCCCTGCAGCTTGGCTTTGATGAGAAAAAGAAGAATATTAACAAGCCTGATGCGGGTAATTTCAAGAAATCTAATACAACACCAACGAAGTTTGTTGAAGAGATCCGCTTAAATAACGATGAGGAAGCTGCATCATTTGAAGCTGGTAAGGAAATAAAGGCTATTGATGTATTTAAAACCGGTGAATTTGTTGATGTGAGTGCTACTTCTATCGGAAAAGGTTTTCAAGGTGTTATGAAGCGTCATAATATGAAGGGTTTTACTGAAAGCCGTGGTACACATGAAGTTAAACGTCATGGTGGATCAATTGGTTGTATGTATCCTCAACGTGTTATTAAAGGTAGGCATATGCCAGGGCAAATGGGTAACAAAAAAGTTACTACTCAGAACCTTGTTATTGAAGATATTAAAGAAGAAGATAATCTTATTTTGCTTCGTGGTGCAGTACCAGGCAAAAACGGTTATGTAGTGATAAAAAAAGCGATTAAGAAAATATCAGCTAAAAAATAAGTTTATACTTTATTTTTTCCGACAATAAAAACCTCATAGCTTTCCTTACGGGAACTATGAGGTTTTTGCGTTTTACAGACTTTGTACGATTTCTTCACTTCGTGGTAAAAAGCGGGAAAATCTTCTCCTTGGAATATCTTCATAATTAAATTGCCATTCTTTTTAAGCAGTGTTCTCGAAAGCTCAAAGACACGTTCGCATATGCGTAGAGATTTTTGACAATCGGTAAACCTGTCGCCGGAAGTGTTTGGTGCCGCGTCACTCATAATACAATCAAAAAGAGGACTAATCGCCTGTATTTCTTCTACTGTTACTTCAAAAATATCTCTTTGAATAAAAGTAATGTTTTTTTGAGAATCAATCTTTAAGGGTTGGACATCCACTCCTACGATTGATCCCTCATCTCCAATATGTTCTTGAGTATATTGCACCCATGAGCCGGGTGAACAGCCGATATCAAGTATGGCATCACCTTTACGAATAACCTGGTGCTTCTTTTGTATTTCTTCCAATTTATATACTGAACGAGCAAGATATTTTTCTTTTTTTGCTTTTTGGTGATAATGATCTTTACGTCTTTCGATTCTCATCGTCTGTTTTTCCCTAAAAGGATTGGTAAAAGGTGCTCTTTTCCTGTTTCTTTCAGTGCGCGTTTAACGAGCATATAATTCCTTTTTTGCGAATGCTGCAGGAGTGCTCGCTGCATTTTTCTTTCACGAACAGTTTTAGCTACATGTATAGTGTTTCCATGAAGATCTTTTTCAGCATAATACATTGCTGTTGCAAGAGTCATTGGTGTCGGGGTAAAGTCTTGTATCTGTTCGGGATTAAAGTGTAATTTCTTTGTTTCTAGTGCAAGCGATATCATATCATCAAGCGTGCACCCAGGGAACGATGAAATGAAGTAGGTTACGACATATTGTTTTTTCTTGAGAGTTTTATTCATAACGTCATATTTGCTTATAAAGTCAGTAAATTGCTTATATGGCGGTTTATGCATAAGCCGTAAGATACGGCTGACAGAATGTTCGGGCGCTATTTTCAGCTGTCCACTGATATAGTGCGCACACAGCTCTTTAAAAAAGTTGCTTTTTGTATCTTTTAACACAAGATCGTACCGTACACCTGTTGATAAAAAGACGTGTTTTACTTTTGGGTGAGAGCGAATTTTCTTTAAAAGTTTGAGCTGGTGGCTATGATCGCAGATGAGCGAATTGCAGATCTCAGTTCCCATACAGGTTTTATCTTTACATTTACCAGATCGAGCCATTTTTATGCAATGCATCATATACATATTTGCTGTCGGACCGCCTACATCAGAAATAGTTCCTCTAAAACTTTTCATATGCGTTATTGCAGTGACCTCTTTTAATATAGATGTTTCACTGCGAGACTGTACCTGTGTTCCCTGATGTGCCGATATCGAACAAAATGTGCAGTTACCCATACATCCGCGATGGCTTGTGATAGAGAATTGTACTGGAGTGAGTGCTGGTATCCCCCCTTGTGCCTTGTATGAGGGATGCGCCTCTCGCGTATAGGGAAGATCATATATGAGATCGATATCTTTTGCGGCCAGAGGCATGGGTGGGGGTAGCTGGATAATATACCTTTGCCCTGTTTTTTGCACGAGTGTTTTACCGTGAAAGGGATCTTGCTCGCTGTATATCTTCTTTGTTGCATGGATAAGATTTTCTTTGTCAGAAAGAATGTCTTCATACGATGGAAGGAATACTGCATCATTATATAGGGAAACATCACGCCTAGTTATCATTGTGCCGCGTATTGTATCTAATGACTCGATAGTGTCACCCTGGTTTAGTCTATTTGCAATCTCAACTATTTGTGTTTCGCCCATACCATAGGCAAGGATATGTGCACCTGAATCAAGAAGAATTGATCTGCGCAGTTTGTCTTCAAGGTAATCATAATGGGCAAACCGCCTGAGACTTGCTTCAAGTCCACCGATAATGATAGGTATTTTACCGAATGCTTCACGCACTTTATTGGTGTATGCAATAAGTGGCCGGTTTGGTCTCAAACCGGTTTCCCCTCCCGGTGAGTATGCGTCAGCACTGCGGCGTTTCTTTACCGGTGTATAATGCGAGACAAGCCAGTCAAGATTGCCACCGGAAATACCGACAAAGAGGCGAGGAGTGCCCATAACAGTAAAATCTTTTATTGAAAGCCAGTTTGGTTGCGCAATAATACCGACCTTATATCCTTTGCTTTCAAGCACGCGGGATAATATGGCTATACCAAAAGAGGGGTGGTCGCAATATGCGTCGGCACTCACAAGAAGAATATCAAGCTCTTTCCATCCGCGTTTGGTTATTTCGTTTTTATTTGTAGGCAGCAGCTGCATTCTTTAATATTACCATACTGTCCTTAGGGGAGATACAACAAAGATATTTGCGTACTTTTGTGTTGCCATTAAAAAGATTATTGTTACAATGTTCAGTCTCTCAACATTTCCAGGAATAGCTTCTAGGTACAATACATGAAAAAAGAACGAAAAATATTGCGGTTAGCACTAGCTCAGATAAATCCTACTGTTGGCGATTTGTCCGGCAATGTAAAAAAGATCAATAGTTTCATCACTAAAGCCAAAGACAGTGATGTTGATATTATTGTGTTTCCCGAGCAGGTCGTGCCGGGATACCCAGCCGAAGATCTTCTTCTAAAGAAACAGTTCGTAAATGATAATAAACGCGCATTACGTAAAGTAGTAGAAAATACAAGCGGTATTGTTGCCATTGTCGGTAATCTCAAATCATACAAAGATACATTGTATAATTCTGCGTGCGTGATGAGTGATCGAAAAATACATGGCTGTTACAATAAGATGTTTTTGCCGAATTACGGGGTGTTTGATGAAAAGAGATACTTTGATAAAGGGGAAGAACACTGTATTTTTCTGAAAAATAATGTGCCTATAGGCATTAATATTTGTGAAGATCTCTGGGTAGAAAAAGGTTCAACAAATGTTCTTGCCAGGTGCGGGGCCCAGCTTGTTATAAATCTTTCTGCCTCACCGTACCATTTAAAGAAGAAAAAAGAGCGTGAAGACCTGTTTAGATCTAAGGCGCTTTCCTATAAAGTAAATGTTGTGTATGTCAATATGGTTGGTGGTCAGGATGAAATACTTTTTGATGGAGCGAGTGTCGCCATTGATAAAAGCGGTAAAGTGATTGCTTCAGCGAAACAGTTTGAGGAAGATCTCGTCATATTTGATATGGAGTTTCAAAAAACATCTTCAATGACAGAAGTAAAGAAAAGGGCAAAAGGGCACCCTGTTAATGTTGTAAAGCTTGAGGGGCATGAAAAAGGAACAGAACGTGCACCACTGACACCTGTTATTCAGAAACAGATGAGGGAAGAAAAAGAAATTTATAGCGCTTTAGTGTTAGGCACCAGAGATTATGTCAAAAAGAACGGTTTTCAAAAGGTGGTGCTTGGCATATCCGGGGGGATTGATTCAAGCTTAGTTGCAAGTATTGCTGTTGATGCGCTTGGTCCTGATAATGTCATAGGTGTTTTTATGCCGTCACGATATACGTCGGATGAGAGCAAAAAAGATGCAGAAGAACTTGCAACGAATCTTAAAATAAAACTGCATACCGTACCGATAGATCATATCTTTGGCGTATATCTAAAAGAAATGAGAAGTTTCTTTGCGGGAAAAAAAGCGAATATTGCTGAAGAAAATATTCAGGCACGCATCAGAGGTAATCTCTTGATGGCATTTTCAAACAAGCTTGGATGGCTTGTCTTAACGACAGGCAACAAAAGTGAAATGAGCGTGGGGTATTGCACTCTTTACGGTGATATGGCAGGCGGTTTTGCAATTATTAAGGATGTGTTGAAAGAAAGAGTTTATAAACTGTCTCTTTTTGTGAATATGTATAAGGGATATAATATTATTCCGGTCAATGTGATACGCAAGGAACCGACAGCAGAATTAAGAGCTAATCAGAAAGATTCAGATAGTTTGCCGCAATATTCGAGTCTTGACCCGATCTTAAAGAATTACATTGAAAAAAATAAGAGCCATAAAGATCTCTTTAAAATGGGTTTTGAAAAACGTACGGCAATGAGAATGATGAACCTGGTTGATTCTAATGAATATAAACGCCGGCAAGCCCCGCCGGGGATAAAAATCAGTCCATTAGCGTTTGGAAGGGATAGACGCTACCCAATAACCAATAAGTACCGCATAAAAGGTAACAGCAAAAGTCATTTCTAATAAATTCTTCATTTTTTCGATTGTCAAAACACAAAAATGATTTACAATGAGAATTGTACCGTTGATTAACTGTGGAAGCTAAAAAGGAGAGTAGTAATTATGTATAATGATGATGCGTATGAAGAAGATGAATTGATGGATTATGTTGAGGATTTTGAGGATGCGCTACGTGAAATCATCGATGATTTACCTGAGTTTAAAGATCTCATGGATTTCTTGAAGAATAGACATGGCAATATAGCTCTCTATATGGGTGTTCAGGTTGTTGGAGATAAAGGGAAGAAGAAGCAAAATAAAAGATCTCCAAAAGACGGCAAAATAAGAAGACTGCCCATACAGTTTGAGTTTACTCAAAATGATAAGAAATTCCTGAAATCGCTTCACATAGATTGCGATATTTGATATATCTGACAAATAACATATTCTGGATACAATGGAACAAACGCAAACAGTAAACATATTTATAGCGTTTCTTGCGGGACTCTTATCTTTTCTATCTCCGTGTATATTGCCTTTAATACCATCATATCTGTTTTTTATTACTGGTTTGTCTGTAAAGCAGCTATCCGAAGAAACTCAAAGAGCAAAGGTAAGGACAACAGCTCTTTTAAATTCTGTAAGTTTTGTTCTTGGATTTACGCTTGTTTTTTGTGCGCTGGGTGCTACCGCGTCATTTATTGGGCAGAAACTGTTTGAGTACCAGTATATTATTATGAAGGTTGGTGGTGCGTTTATTATCCTTTTCGGTATACATCTTACCGGTATATTTTCGTTTGGTTTTCTTCAAAAAGAAAAAAAAGTCCATGTCAGAAGCAAAAAGTGGGGATATTTGGGGTCATTTATTGTGGGCCTTGCGTTTGGGGCTGGTTGGACACCGTGTGTAGGGCCGATACTTGGTTCAATACTTGTTATGGCAGGTACTACGGGCGAAATGTATAAAGGAGTGATCCTTTTAGGTTTTTATTCTTTAGGGATAGGCCTCCCCTTTATATTTGCTACACTTGCGGTTAATACCTTTCTCGGCTTGCTGGAACGCTTCAAAAAATGGATCAAAGTATTTTCAATACTCAGCGGTGTTTTCCTTATTATTGTCGGAATACTTCTTTTTACTAACCAGTTTACTGTTTTGTCAAACTGGCTCGTGCAGATCACCACAAACTGACTTCGTCAGATTTCCTAAAAAAGAGTCACATAAAGTCTGTTTCAGCTCTACGCCAAATTATCTCGATTTTTCTACGCCAACACGATTACAATATTTGTGTAGAGGGCATGTGCTGCATAGTGGTGAGATGGGTCTGCAGAGATTTTGTCCATAGCTGACAAGTAAATCGTTGTAGATTATCCAGTGTTTTTTTGGAAGGATCTCCCTTAAGGTAAATTCTGTTTCATTCGGATTTTTTGTTTTAACCAATCCGAACCGGTTTGATATCCGATGAACATGTGTATCAACACATATTCCGTATTTTCCATATCCGAGCGTTACGACAAGATTCGCTGTTTTTCGGCCAACACCCTTTAATGTTAAAAGATCATCGATCGTATCAGGGACCTTACCTTTATATTGATTAAGCAAAGTGTGGCAAATATGTAATATTGAACGCGCTTTTGTTTTATAGAAACCGACAGGATAAATAAGTTTTTCAATTTCACGTGGCGTGAGAAGAATCATTCTTCTTGGTGTGGCGGCTTTTTTGAATAGCCGATAAGAAGCGTCTCGTGTTGTTTCATCTTTTGTGCGTAAACTTAAAACAGTCGAAATGAGTATTTTAAACGGATCATGATTTTTACGGGAAAACTCTGTAACAATTGGTAACCTAAATTTTGCAACTTCTTTTTCCAGCAGAGAAATAACAATATCAATATTTTTTATCTTCATTATGTGTATTTTCTTTTTTTGCTGTTAGCCGCACAGTCTTTCAGGTTTCCGGGGATCCTTAATGGTGTCTTGATAAAAAGTTTTTTTCACTAATCGATGTGCTATTTACTATACGCTCTACGCTAAGCGCTATCCGCTATTTGAGTCTCTGGTCTTTTAGAATAGATTCCACTTGATCATACGCATTGTATCTTTGAAGTTCTTTCCTGCTTCTCGTGCAATGGTCGGTTCGTAGCCGCAATGCATCATGCAGTTTTTACAGCGTTTATCATTGTTCGGGCCGTACTTCTCCCAGGGGGTTTTATTCATTAGTTCATTAAAACTGTCATAATGTGTATCGGTAATCAGGTAACAGGGGCTTTTCCATCCGCGGACATTTCGATTGGGATTTCCCCATGGGGTGCAGTCGTACGATCGCTTTCCTTGTAAGAAGTCCATATAAAGCGGTGTATTCATTATGGGTATCTTATCAAGGTGAGCGGAGAGTTCCTTAAATTTATTGATTGTCTTTTCCTTTGTGAGAAACATATCACTATCACTATCAAAATAACTGAATCCCGGTGCAAGCATTATTCCGTTTACCTTTAGAGATTTCAGTAATGTGAGAAGTGAAACGATTTCCCCAACATTTGTTTCACTATATATGGTCGTGTTAATAACCACCCGATATCCGCGTTTTTTTGCATCTTTGATGCTTTTTATCGCTTGGGCAAAAACACCTGACCTGTTACGGATGGCGTCATGAGTGGTATCCATTCCGTCAAGTGATACATTGATATTAAGATATGGGCTTGGTTTGTTTCGGGATAAAAAATCGGACAGCAGTAAGGCGTTGGTGCATAGGTATATATGTTTTTTTCTGGATATAATGCCGCTTACCAGTGCGTCAATTTCAGGATAGATGAGAGGTTCCCCTCCGGTTATTGAAATAATTGGTGCACCGGACTCATCGATTGCGCTAAAGCATTCTTTGAGTGACAACATATCACTAAGGGTGTCTTTAAATTCTCGTATTTTTCCGCATCCTTCACAGGAAAGGTTGCATTTATGGAGCGGTTCGAGCATGAGAACCAGAGGATAACGGTCATTATTCCTTACTTTGTTTTGAACAATGTAAGACGTTAGCGAATATAGTAATAATGGATGAAACTTCATAAAAAAATGTCTTGTTAGAAGTTAAATAATGATTGTATAATCTTTAGCAATTATACATGAATCGTCAGGAAAAGGGAGTAAAGAATGAAAGATATTTTCTTGAGGGAGAAGGAGTACACTTTGCATGCAATAAAAGAAGTTGCTCGCAAAGAACCCGAAACAACCTCTCTCAAAGATGATTCCAATGAAGTCAGAAATGCAATAGATAATGCCCGCTCATACCTTCTTAACCGTCAAGATGTAAGGGGTTTCTGGATAGAAGAACTTGAATGTGATTGCACTACCACTGCTGATTACATCATATTGCTCAATTTCCTTGGTTGGCAAGAAGGACAGTATAAGAAAAAGATCAAAAAAGCCGCTGTCCGCATACGTGAACTTCAGCAAGAAGACGGTAGTTGGAATATATTTTATAAAGGCCCAGGAGAAATCAGTGCAACGGTAAAAGCATATTTTGCGCTCAAGCTTGCCGGTTACAATCAAAATGAGCCGTTCATGAAAAAAGCGCGCGATTTCATCCTTAATAAAGGCGGTGTTGAACGCTCAAATATCTTTATGAAGCTCTATCTTGCGTTATTTGGACAATACAGCTGGAAAGGTGTGCCGGCGTTACCTGCAGAACTTATTTTCTTTAAAAGATTCTTTGTGTACGAAATGAGCTCGTGGACACGTACAATTGTTATCCCGCTTTTTATAATCGGATCATACAAACCACGCGTAGATTTACCTGAGGAAAAAGGTATCGGGGAACTTTTTGATGGTAAAGAGTTTACCAATGATGTCCTCATATCTTTTGATAAGAAGATTTTTAGCTGGAAAAACTTTTTCCTCGTTTTAGATACGATCTTTAAGTTCTTTGAGAAGATTCATTTTGTACCGCTGAGGAAGGTTGCCGTAAAGATGTGTGAAAAATGGATATATGAACATTTAGAAGGGTCAGCTGGTCTTGGGGCAATATGGCCTTCAATGGTAAATGCTGTCATGGCGCTTAAATGTTTGGATTATAAAGAAGATGATCTCATATTTATTAAGGCGATGACCGATATTGAGGATCTGGTTATAGAAGAAAAGAATACTGTTCGGGCACAACCCTGTGTTTCACCAGTATGGGACAGCGCAATAACCTTGATAAGTTTAGCTGAAAGCGGTTTGTCTCCAACATCTACTCCCATGCAAAAAGGTGGGAAATGGATTTTATCGAAGGAGATTAAAAAAGACGGTGATTGGAAAGTTAAGAATCATCAAGGAAACCCCGGCGGCTGGGCATTTGAATTTGAAAATGAATTTTATCCTGATATTGATGATAGCGCTATGGTTCTTCTGGCTCTCAAACGGCTCGATCTCGAAGAAAATGAAGAGGCCAAAACACTGGCAATTGAAAGAGCCCTTTCGTGGATACTTTCAATGCAAAACGATGATGGCGGTTGGGCCGCATTTGATAAAAATAATAACAAAGAAATATTAACGAATATACCGTTTGCGGATCATAATGCGATGATTGATCCGTCTTGTAATGATATTACGGGACGCGTATTAGAAGCCTTAGGTGATTTTGGGTTTACCGCAAGCGACGAGCCAGTTAAAAAAGCGGTTAATTATCTTTTGAAAAACCAGGATAAAGATGGATCGTGGTTCGGGCGATGGGGTGTAAATTATATTTATGGTACCTGGGCGGTTATAACAGGTATGGTCAATGTTGGTGTGTGTTTGGACGATTCGTGTATTCGAAAAGGGATTGAATGGATAAAAGAATGTCAAAATCAAGATGGCGGCTGGGGTGAGTCCGTCATATCGTATGATAGAATTGATTTAAAAGGAACAGGTGTGAGCACTGCATCTCAGACTGCATGGGCGCTTTTGACACTATTTTCTTGTGGAGAATATGAGTCAGCTATCGTGAGAAGCGGGATAGATTATCTCCTGCACTCGCAGCATAAGGATGGTATGTGGTTAGAGAATGAGTTTACCGGAACAGGTTTTCCAAAAGTATATTATTTGAAATATAATTCTTATAAAACCAATTTCCCTCTCTTGGCGCTATCACGATATTTCTATCGGAGATAAGCGTGATCCCTTGGTATCAAAATGCAATATTGTGCAGGCAAAAAAACATAATACTATGAACAAAAAAGTAATCACATTAATTATCGTCCTTTTATCCACTGTAATCTTACAGGCATGCAGTTCGGTTAATCCTCTTCTTCGTTATAATGAAGTGAAAAAAGAAGATGTACCTCTTCAGGAACGAAAATATCCTGCTCCTGAAAAGTACATGGATATGGGTGACTATAAGCTGTGCTATATCGAATACGGTGAGGGCGAGCCACTCCTGATATTGCCTGGCGTGAATTTATCTGTACATAACTGGCGTTATAATTTGCCGCGATATTTTAAGAAATATAAAGTGTATTGCATTGATTTTCCCGGATACGGTAAATCAGGTATGCCTGATGCCGATTACAAAATAGAATTCTTTTCTGATGCTGTTATGAAGTTTATGGACAAGAAAGGGATTAAAAAGACAAATCTTCTCGGTCATTCGCTTGGGGGACAGGTTGCAATATATCTTGCTGCGCAACATCCCGAACGGGTAAATAAACTAATACTGGAAACAGCTACCGGTGTCAGGCCACGATACGGCATTCTAGAAGATCTCATGATAATGTGGTTTATTACAGAAGACAGATTTGCAAACTTACCGCTTCATACCTTGCGTGAATATACCGAAAAAAATTTTTATAATGTATGTGATGCTTGTGAAGAGCTTTTCTGGTATCAAGCAGCGAAACGACTCCATAATCAGGGTACGAAAGAATATGAGAAACGAAACAGAGCGTTTGTGCGTGGAGTACGAAACATAATAATGACAAGCGTGAGAGATAAAGTTAAAAAAATCGATCATCCGACACTTATTATATGGGGACGAGATGATACTTTATGTAATGTGAAAGACGCATATTTTTTAAATGAACAGATGAAAAATTCACGGTTGTTTGTTATTGAAAATTGTGGACATCAACCGCACCTTGAACGCCCAATAGATTATGATGAGGCACTGTTTGATTTTCTGGATAAAAATGAAGCAAGTGAAGATAGCAGCATTAAAAAAAAATATCCCTCAATTGAAGAGTTGGTCGAAAGCGAAGTAAAAGAAGTGGAAAAGGAGTAACGTGAAAGCATTTATAACCGGTGCAACAGGATTTATTGGTTCGGCAGTAGTGCGAGAACTTTTACATGAAGGATGGAAGGTTCGCGCATTGGTGCGCGCGAAAAGTAATTCAAAAAATGTGCGGAAATTACCGATAGAGAGATGTTATGGCGATCTGTGCGATAAAGAATCTCTCATAAAAGGTATGCGCGGATGTCAGGCAGTGTTTCATGTTGCGGCACATTATGATTTGTGGCATGCTGATCCGCGAGTGCCATATAAAATTAATGTTGAAGGAACAAAAAATCTTTTAGAAGCAGCGCTCCAGACCAATATTGAAAAAGTTGTCTATACAAGCTCCGTGAGTACCATTGGTATATGTAAGGAAAAGAAGATTGGCCATGAAGAAACACCAATAGATTATAAATATATCGTTGGCCATTATAAGAGATCAAAATATCTTGCCGAAAAAGAAGCGTTCTCCTTTATTAAAAAAGGGCTTCAGGTTTACATTGTTAATCCGAGCACGCCAATTGGCGAAAGAGATATTAAGCCGACGCCGACCGGTAAGGTTATTGTTGATTACTTAAACGGTAAGATGTACGGTTATATTGAAACAGGGTTAAATATCATTGATGTAAAAGATGTTGCACGCGGACATATTCTTGCTATGCAAAAAGGGAAGGTTGGCGAGCGCTACATACTGGGAAATAAAAATCTTACTTTAAAAGAGATCTTTGATCTTCTAGAAAGTGTCACGGGAAAACCAGCCCCGCGGTTTAAAATACCGTATAATCTTGCCTTATGTGCAGGATTTGCTGACAGTGCTGTTGCAAAACTGCTGAAGAGACGTCCAAACATACCTCTTGATGGAGTGAAGATGGCACGTAAAAAGATGTTTTTTGATGCAACAAAAGCGGTACGAGAGCTTGGACTACCACAAACACCAGTGGAGCATTCATTTAAAAAAGCGTGTGAATGGTTTTCAAGTAACGGGTATGTAAAAGAGTAGTAATTATATGGGAGGATGAATGAAGAAGCGCATAATGAGTCAGATGAAAACAGCAATGAAAAGCGGACAGAAGAACGTCGTTGGTGTTCTGCGAATGATCATAGCTGATATACAAAAAGAAGAAATTGATCTCAAGAAAGAGTTAACCAACGAAGATGTGGTTAAGATAATCAAAAAGGGGATCAAATCACGTGAAGAGTCCCTGCGTATGTATATTGAAGGAAATCGTTCTGATCTTGCAAAAAAAGAAGAAGAAGAAATAAAAGTACTGGTAGACTATCTTCCAAAACAGTTTTCCGAAGATGAGACAGAGGAGCTTGTTGTTAAGATTGTTGCAGAGCTTGATCTTACCTCAAAAAAAGATATTGGCAAACTTATGAAAGAAGTTCTCGGAAGGTATGGAGCGCATGTCGATGGCCGGACAGTATTAACACTTGCTCAAAAAACACTGCAATAATAGTGATTGAGAATGAATGTGTTATCAGTCTTTTTGAGAGATACTGATAAACGTGACCTCTGGTCGACACAGAAACCGAAACGGTAATAACTTAAACGCGCTTAATCCTCTGCTTACATAACAGGGTATGTCATTAAGCGTGACAAAACCCGATGCATGCTTCCCCGGTAATATCGAATGAGTAACCATAGCACCTATAAACGGAAGACATATTTGCCCCCCGTGTGTGTGACCTGAAAGTGCAAGATCAATGAGTGTGTTTGGCGCGAACATCACAGGGTCGGGAGTGTGTGAAAGAAGTATGTTAAATCTCTGTGCATTAATATCCTGGCATGCTTTTTTTATGTCACTTCTGCCCGCATAATAATCATCAATGCCCGCTATAGATATATTGAGCTCATCAATAGTAATATGAGAATTATGCAACAAGTGGCAGTTGTTTTCATGCAGTGTACGTGAAAACAACTCCAGATCTTTTCTTATTACAGAACGTTTGCTCTCTCTGCGTAAAATAACCCCGAGAGCATGATGGAACGTGTATGAATAGTGATCGTGATTTCCCAGCACATAGTATTTCCCGTAAGTAGGATTAAACATATTTAATCCTTTAATAAGACTGTGGAGACCTTCCATTTCATCTATTGAGTCACCAGTTATGAGCACCAAGTCGTATTGCTGTAGAGATACCTTGCGAAGTACATTTATTTTCCAGGGATCTTTCTTCTTGAAATGAAGATCTGAAAGATGAAGAATAGTAAAAGTCTTTTTCGGGAGGTGCTTTGTTGTTTGTATGCTAACGTGTTCTATTTTTACTCTTTTTGGCTCAATAAATACTGACCATAAAGCAATGCAAATGCAAATTGTTAAAAGACATATAAAAAAAGTTGTCATATGTTCTCCAAAAAGTGGTTACGACAAGAGGACTGAGGAGATATGCTTACCGTGAGCGGTTGCTCTTTATAGGAAACTCGAAAAAAAGCATTCTAAAATCTTGCATTGCTGATGAGCCTCTCTTCTGGTCATATTTTACATCCGATAATTCGCGCAGGAAATTCATTTGGCTTACGGGACTTACTTTAAGCGGATGCCTTAATGCGTCACGACTTAATATGTCATGTAAATGTTGCTTTTGCTTATTATAAAATTTGTTAGGTATTTTTGCATCAGGTTTTGATCCAAAATAATAGAGTTGGTATGTTGTACGCCATTTCCAGAAAGCAATAGTCTTTAGCATAGAGTATTCTTTGTCTAGAAACACGCTTTTATACATATTGATCGCTTTTTCTCTCTGCCCTAAAGCATAGGTGCAGTCGGCCATTCGTATCCGTGCCGCATCGATTTTATTTTGATCAGTCGTCATTGGGATGATCTTCTGAAAAAGATCAAGTGCCTCAGCATAATTTCTTCTTTCATAGTTGTTTTCAGCGATACGGAACTTTACTTCGGCTTTTGTCATTGTTTGTGCAAAAAGAGGGAACGAAACACATGTCATTGCAGTCAATATAAGAGCAAATATTGTAAGGGTACGCTTTTTCATAATAGGGGTAAAGTATATCCTTTTAGATATAAAGTAAAGAAGATTTTGACAATGACCTTAGTTTGTCTACAATATAAATAAGAGGTGCAATATGTATTGTAAAGTTATTGGTATGGCATTTATTATCTTAAGTCTTTGCGTAACGGTACATGCAGATATTGAGCTTACATCAGGCGAGCAGGACGGTTTTGTAAATGAAAAAGAATATAATCGCAATGGGCGAACCGTACTTGTTGGTAAAAGAGATTTTGTTGGGGTATTTGAGTTTCATCTTACTCAAAAAATACCGGTAAAGAAAGCAACGCTTGTCCTAACAGTTTCTACCGTCAAGGTGCCCGGAGAGTTTATTGTATACCATTTGCTTTCATTTAATAATGGAAGAGCAGAGGTGCAAGATTATTTTTCTCCCGGTGACGTTGTGAAAAAGATATATGTTGATAGTCCAAAGACGGTGAGAATCGATGTTACCCGAGAAGTGAATCAAGATATTCAAGGTCCGGGAGAATTTACCAGCTATAAAGTCGCAACAGAAAGTAATGGAGAAATACTTTTTCAGGGATTTGATTCAGGGGTAGATTATGCAAAAATCGAGACAATCCCCTAAATTGAGCGTATATCTACCCCTGAATCATGAGCTGAAAGATAATTTCTACTTCTTTTTCATAGTAGCGGTAATTAATAATATAGTGAGTTATGGTGTATAGAGAAATTATTTATATGCCCCTCTAAGAAGAATCTAAAATAACCTGCCCTTTTTTATCGTTTTAAGCATTGGAGTATGTATAGATCCGTTTGATGCAAGAATATCTTTATTGTAACAGGAATAATCATTCCCTTTATAGTCGGTAATACGAGCCCCAGCTTCCTGCGCAATAAGAAATCCTGCGGCAGTGTCCCACGGATTAAGATTCAGCTCCCAAAACCCGTCAAGTCGACCGCAGGCAACATAACACAGGTTAAGTGCCGCGGATCCGTCACGACGTATTCCCTGGCAGGATAAGAGAAAATTTTTAAATATTTTAATAACCTTTGAATGGTTTTTCCTAATCACGTATGGAAAACCAGTTACCAATAGTGCCCGTTCAATATGTTTTATATGTGACACCTGTATCTTTTTATTGTTGAGATATGCCCCGTGACCGGATTCAGCATAAAAGTATTCTTCCATAACGGGGTTGTAGACAAGACCTAAAATTATTTTGTTTTTGTATTCGAGGGCTATAGAGACACAATAGACAGGATAGGCGTGAGCATAGTTTGTTGTGCCGTCTAAGGGATCAATTATCCATTTGTAAGGAGAGCCAGTTATGCGCCCGCCGCCTTCTTCTGCTAAAATATCGTGATCAGGAAATGCTTTGGTAAGTATTTGTACGATTATTTTCTCTGACTGCTTGTCAATATCAGTAACAAGGTCAATTCTGCCCTTATACTGGATATGTTTAGGTTTGAGAGCGTTCTTTTTGAGTATCGCTCCTGCTTTTTGAGCAGCTAAAAACGCTGTTTTTTTAAAAATAGGTTTCATGTATTACCTTTCCATTGCCATATTTTAATGAGGCACAATTTATTTGTAAAGGTAAAACAGTTGATATCAACGATTCCGCAACAATACGCATAAGGTATGATTTTAAGCTTAATTAGAGGTTTTTAAACAAAGGGTCATATTCGCGAAAGGATTTCGCTTAAAAAATTGGATTACAAAAGACGATTATATCTA
>JAVCCP010000005.1 GCA_030765405.1 Candidatus Ancaeobacter aquaticus
GATATAATCGTCTTTTGTAATCCAATTTTTTAAGCGAAATCCTTTCGCGAATATGACCCTTTGTTTAAAAACCTCTAATTAAGCTTAAAATCATACCTTATGCGTATTGTTGCGGAATCGTTGCGAGGAACTCGTACCCCTTGACAAATGACAAAAATAGTGTATAATATAACAAAAGCAGATGAGTAATGGAGCAGTAAAATTGCCGTGTCTATTTTGTATAACAGATTAAGGAATTTAATAAGTAGGTGTCTATAAAAATTGGAGAAAACAATGAACAGTTGCGTAAAGAAAAAATGTCATAAAGCATTAATTAGAGTTATCGTCCTCGCGGTAACGGCATCTTTTCTCTGCCAGAATGTTGCATTAGCGGTGCCTGATTCTGAACGCTATACGCAATGCGCTGTGCGCTGTACGAAACATGTCCTTGCCCCGAAAAGTCTCTTTAGTAAAAGACAGGCGAAAGCAAGGCTGGTTTCCCAAGAGGAGATAAAACTGATGGGAAGCCGCCTGAAGGCGGCGCGTTTAGCGAAGGAGCTGACCGAGATAGATCTTGGTAAGAAGGTTAATGTCAATCCATGGGTAATTTACATGTTGGAAACGGGGAAAACGGAGGAGATTGACGAAAAAAAGATCCAGAAACTTGCTGATGCGCTTGGTGTGTCGTATGAATATCTGGTGAAAGAAGAGGAGAAAGTAATAGCACTTCTGCCTGAACGCCTGCAGAAGGCGCGTTTAGCGAAAAATTTAAACCAGACGAAGCTTGGGAAGAAGGTTGGAATAGCCTACTCAACGATTTCGCATTGGGAGCAAGAAGGAGGAAAGCCGGTTAGGGACACAGAGACGATCCAGAGACTTGCCGACGCGCTTGATGTGTCGTATGAATATCTGGTGGGCGAAGAGGAGATAGAATTTAAAAAGGTAATAGTACTTCGGCCTGAACGCCTGCAGAGGGCGCGTTTAGCGAAAAATTTAAACCAGACGAAGCTTGGGAAGAAGGTTGGAGTATCCTTCCCGACGATTGCGAAGTGGGAGCAAGGAAGAGGAAAGTCGGTTAGGGACACAGAGACGATCCAGAGACTTGCCGACGCGCTTGATGTGTCGTATGAATATCTGGTGGGCGAAGAGGAGATAGAATTTAAAAAGGTAATAGTACTTTTGCCTGAATACCTGCGGAGGGCGCGTTTAGCGAAAAATTTAAACCAGACAAAGCTTGGGGAGAAGGTTGGAGTATCCATCTCGACGATTTCGAAGTGGGAGCAAGGAAGAGGAAAGCCGGTTAGGGACACAGAGACGATCCAGAGACTTGCCGACGTGCTTGATGTGCCGTATGAATATCTGGTGGCCGAAAAAAAGATAGAATTTAAAAAAGTAATAGCATTTTGGCCTGAACGCCTGCAGGAGGCGCGTTTAGCGAAAGATTTAAGCCATTCAGAGCTGGGGAAGGAGGTTGGAGAATCCCAAAAGACGATTTTGGAGTGGGAGACAGGAAAAGATCTGGTAAGAGACACAGAGATGATCCAGAGACTTGCCGACGCGCTTGATGTGTCGTATGAATATCTGGTAGGGGAAAAAGATATAGAACTGTTGGGGAAGCCGCTCGTGGGGAGCCGCTTGCAGGTGGTGCGTTTAGCGAAAGATTTAAGCCATTCAGAGTTGGGGGAGAAGGTTGGAGAATCCCTATCCACGATCTTTAAGTGGGAGGCAGAAGAAGAACCGGTTAGGAACGCAGAGACGATCCAGAGACTTGCCGGCGCGCTTGATGTGTCGTATGAATATCTGGTGGGCGAAGAGGAGATAGAATTTGAAAAGGTAATAGCACTTCGGCCTGAACGCCTGCGGAGGGCGCGTTTAGAGAAAAATTCAAACCAGACAAAGCTTGGGGAGAAGGCTGGAGTATCCATCTCGACGATTGCGAAGTGGGAGCAAGGAAGAGTAAAGCCGATTAGGGACACAGAAAAGATCCAGAAGCTCGCCAATGCGCTTGATGTGTCGTATGAATATCTGGTGGGCGAAGAGGAGATAGAATTTGAAAAGGTAATAGTACTTTTGCCTGAATACCTGCGGAGGGCGCGTTTAGAGAAAAATTTAAACCAGACAGAGCTTGGGGAGAAGGTTGGAGTATCTTTCCCGACGATTGCGAGGTGGGAGCAAGGAAGAGGAAAGCCGGTTAGGGACACAAAAACGATCCAGAAGCTCTCCAATGCGCTTGGTGTGTCGTATGAATATCTGGTAGGAAAAGAAGAGATAATAGAACTGTTGGGGAAGCCGCTTGTGGGAAGCCGTTTGCAGGTGGCACGTTTAGCGGGAGGTTTAAGTCGGACAAAATTAGAGAAGAAGGTTGGAGTAAGCCAAGGCATGATCTTGAAGTGGGAGAAAGGGAAAGAACCGGTTAGGGACACAGAAACGATCCAGAGACTTGCTGTTGTGCTTAGCGTGCCGTATGAATATCTGGTGGGCGAAAAGGAGGTAGAACTTAAAAAGGTAATAGCACTTCTGCCTGAACGCCTGAAGGTGGCACGCTTAACGAAAGGGCCAACCGAGATAGAACTTAGTAGAAATGTCCGGGTCATTCCATGGATGATTTCCAGGTGGGAAGATGAGTATGATGTACTTAATAAGGAAGAAATGATTCGGAAGCTTGCTAATGCGCTTGGTGTGACGTATGAATATCTGGTGGGCAAAGAGGAGATAGAACTGTTGGGGAAACCGCTCGCGTGGAGCCGCTTGCAGGCGGCGCGTTTAGCGAAAGATTTAAGCCATTCAGAGCTTGGGAAGAAGGTTGGAGAATCCCAAAAGACGATTTTGGAGTGGGAGGCAGGAGAAGAACCGGTTAGGAATACGGAGACGATCCAGATACTTGCTGGTGCGCTTGGTGTGACGTATGAATATCTGGTGGGCAAAGAGGAGATAGAACTGTTGGGGAAACCGCTCGTGTGGAGCCGTTTAAAGGCTGCGCGTTCAAAGAAGAAGCTGACTGCGTTAGAACTTGGAATAACCGATCATATGCTTTACATGATAGAACGCGGGGAAATTTCGGTTACCAGCATAAAAACGATCCAGAAGTTTGCTAATGCACTTGGTGTGCCGTATGAAGATCTGGTGGGGGAAGAGGATATAGAACTGGGAGAAGAGGAGATAGAATTTGAAGCGTTAAAAGCACTTGTGTCCGATCGCCTGAAGGCAGCGCGTTCAGCGATAAATTTGAGTCAGGATAAGCTTGGGAAAAAGGTTGGGGAATTCAAAAATGCGATTTGGAGATGGGAAAACGAGGAAGGAAAGCCGCTTAGCGACACAAAAAAGATTCAGAAGCTTGCTAATGTGCTTGGTGTATCGTATGAATATCTGGTGGGAGAAGAGGAGATAGAATTTGAAGCGGTAAAAGCACTTGTGTCCGATCGCCTGAAGGCAGCGCGTTCAGCGATAAATTTGACCCTGGAAAAGCTTTGTAAAAAGGTTGAAAAATCCCAAAATGCGATTTGGAAATGGGAGAACGGGAAAGGGAAGCCGGTTACTGACACAGAAATGATCCAGAAACTTGCTAATGCGCTTGGTGTATCGTATGGATATCTGGTGGGGGAAGAGGATATAGAACTTTTGGGTGAGACGTCTGTATGGAACCGCCTTGCGGAGGTGCAGGAAAAGATTAAAACTCTAACCAATCAGCTTACTGACTTGGAGAAGGAACCTTTACCGGCGCGAGGTTCGAACTTATTAGCGGATAAACTTCTCAAAATATGGCCGCAGCGAAATCAGGAAGACGTTATAACGGCGCTGATGAGGAGGTTGAAAGATCCTGATAAGGATATGCGCTTTCCTGCGGAAGAATCACTGGGAGAAATTATCAAGATTATTGACACGTGGCCACAGGCCGAACGGGAAAAAGTGATAACGGCGTTGAAAGAGCATATTACAGCGTTGATAGAGAATTTAAATAATCCTGATGATGATGTGCGCGAATCCGCGGCGGAATCGCTGGGAAAACTCGGTGAGGTTATTAAGATATTATCACAGGCTGAGCAGGAAAAGGTTATCACGGTGCTGATATGGAAGTTGAATGATTTTAATGATGATGTGGGTGTTTCTGTGGCGAAATCGTTGGAAAAATTCGGCAAAATCATTGACACATGGCCGCAACCCGCTGAGCAGAAAAAAGTAATAACAGCGTTGAAAGAGCATATTGCAGCATTGATGGGGAAGCTAAATGATCCTGATGATGATGTGCGTTCCTCTGCGGTGGAATCGCTGGGAAGACTTAGCGAGGTTATCAACACATTGCCGCGTTCCGATAAGACAAAGGTTATAACATTGTTGATAGGGAAGTTGAATGATACCAACAGGGAAGTTCGTATTTTTACGGCGGAATCGTTGAAAAAACTTAACGGGGTTATAGAAACGTTGCCGCGATCCAAGCAAAAAGATGTCATAACAGTGCTAATGAATAACTTGGGACGTTTTGGCTACGTTAACTACGAATGCAGGAAAGTAATAATAGAATTGCTGATAAAGTTGGATGTTCCGCCGGTGAAAATAATAAACGAATTAGGGTACATAACTGATATAGGATATGTTATGGAGAAATCAAGGGAGTATCAGAAAGAGAAACTTATTAAGAAATCCCTTATCGCCCTGAAAGCCGAGGAAGCGGCGCTTGAGGCCGAGATTACGGCGGTCAGGGCAGCATCGGCGGTAACACCCGAGGAGGGTACCATTACAGCCTCTTCATACGAAGGTATTGCCGATACCGCAGAATTACGCGGTTTAGAGCGGTCACTTCTCGAGGAAGCGGCGGTAGATGCCAAAATCTTGCAGGCGATAGACGAATTGATTGCGGAAGGGAATGAAAGGATAACGCAAGGAATGATTGCAAAAAGGATAAAGGTGAATAATTTAAAAGTATCGGACCGCGTGAGCGCAAATCCGGCTGTGGCAAAAGCGTTTAAAAAAGTAAACGTATCCAAAGCAGAACTCAATGTTCTTAAGGCGATAAAAGAATTGATTGCGGAGGGGAAAGAAAGACTAACGCAACAAATGGTCGCAGACAAGTTGGGTTTGAGTCAGTCAGCAGTACAGAGACCAATTAGTGTATTAGTCAGCAAAGACCCGGCTGTGGCAAACGCGTTTAAAGGATTATCCAAAGCAGAACTCAATGTTCTTAAGGCGATGAAAGAATTGACTGATGAAGGGAAAGAAAGACTAACGCAACAAATGGTCGCAGACAAGTTGGGTTTGAGTCAGTCAGCAGTACAGAGAACAATTAGTGTATTAGTCAGCAAAGACCTGGCTGTGGCAAACGCGTTTAAAGGATTATCCAAAGCAGAACTCAATGTTCTTAAGGCGATAAAAGAATTGATTGCGGAAGGGAAGGAAAGACTAACGCAACAAATGGTTGCAGACAAGTTGGGTTTGAGTCAGTCAGCAGTACAGAGACCAATTAGTGTATTAGTCAGCAAAGACCCGGCTGTGGCAAACGCGTTTAAAAAAGTAAAGGTATCATCCAAGAAGAAGTCGTATGAAGGGGTCGCCGACACGCCCGAACTGTGCGATTTGATGGCCGATAGATTTGCGAATAAGGACTATGGCGTTTTGAATGATCCTTCCGGCCGGACGTTGCAGGGAAAACTCCAGACGGAGGGTGACTGGACCGCTGTGCAGGTGTTTTATAAATATGTTTTGGAAAACAGTGTGAATAAAAAATATCTTGAAGGAATTGAAGATGTCCCGGGTATTGAGAAGGCACTTCGTATTATTGCCATGAACGATTTCCCGATTACGGGGCATCACGGGACAGGCGGAAAGGGAGTCGGTGTCAATTCGGCCTATATCGATTGGAATGTCTTGAAGACTATGGCGGCGGAGAAAGAAGCGTATGCGGCCTATTTCGCGAGCTGGCTGGAACACGAGTACCGCGAAAGGTGTTTGGAAGAGAAACATGAGACGCTTATCAAACCTGAGGTTGATCCGAATTATATAGACGCATTTGCGTTCATGAAAACGGTGCTCCATAGGAATTTGAAAGAGAAATACGCGAAACTGTTTGGAGAAGGCGAAGCGTTCAAACCGTTCAATTATCTGATAACAAAACCGGAGTTTTTGAAAGACAGAAAAGAGATTCTGGCTTTCTCAAGCGACCTTTTCAGCAATTACCAGACATTTGCCGAGCTCGGGGTGATTTTGGCGGAGACGGAGCTGGCAAAGAATGACAAGGAGATATGGATTAAAATAGCGGATGAAGCGGAGCGCGGAAAATTCGAGGCGCTTGTCACGAAGGACTACAAATATCTGAAGTTGAGAGTGCTGAATCAGACGCAGTATGACTCGAAGCTGCGTGAAGCGGAAACGAAGAAGAAGGTCATTAAAACGGCTTTCAAAAAAGATGAGGAATTGATGGGATCTCTTGACATTATTGTGCCGGAACCCCGAGAGGGGATGACGGTTAATGCCTTCAGCGTGTTTCTTGCCGCAGCGTGTCAGGACCCGGCGATTATCAAGACACTGGGCGAAGCGGAGACGAAAGAGGTGCTCGGCTATATGGAAAAAACAAATTACGGCGCGCCTGTTATGCCCGCATCAAGCGATTACTGGAATAAGATCCAGACCTATAAGACCAGCGCCATTGTGTTGATATCCGCCTAACGTAAGCGGCTGCCCCCTTCAGCCGCCTGTCAAAAAATCCCCAAAGCCTTTCAATAAACATTCCTTATTGGGGAGTGGTGGTCGGTAGACGTGTGTAGATGTAAGTCCCATGTCACGGGACGCAAGTCATTCCTTTTTATTAGGAAGAAATATCAGGCTAAACATAGCCCTCCACATATCGAAGCAGTTTACTTGGCCAGTTAGTGTACCGATCGCAGCGGTTCGGCTATACGTTTCACTTTCCGCCTTATCGGGATTGTTTTCTTAAAGATATATTATTAAATATTCCTGCTTTCCCTTAAGTGTTTGTCTTATTTCTAGTTTAAACGCAACCCAAAACCGCTTCGCTTGGATGCCCTTCCACACTTCCCGACAGGTTGTTTTCTTTAAAGATCTTTATTTGATACACAAGGTAATACTTCTCCGATGATGTATTCTGATCTGCCTTTGTTTCTGATAAGCTTTTGTATGGCGAAAGTTAACCCAAAAACACTTCGTACTTCTAGAAATAAGAGGAGGCAGTATGGAGTCGTTGCAAAACTACTTTTTTGGTTTGCAGCGGTCCTTTTCTATTTTTTTAACCCCTTGCAATTATTCAAGTTGTAAGGGGTTTTGCTTTGGAGTAAAATACGTTAGGAAAGCAAATAAAGAGTTATTATTCAAGAGGCAGAGATGGTTAATTATTAGAAAGAGGGTTTTATGGTCTTATCATGGAAATACAAAAATAGAATTTTTAGTTATATTACTGAAGAACAGCTCTCTAAAGTTGTTGATGTCTTGCAGAATTCGGAGGCTGAAAAATATCTTTGGTTTGCTCCAATTACCATCGAGGGTTTTCGTGCTTTTTGTCTGCCGATTATTGAATGTCAAAAAGCGGCTTTAAGTAAGGGTGAGTATCCTGATTCAGCTGTTTTTACGGTTATTGAAAATGGTGAGCTGCTTGGGACCTGTGGTATTAGTAGAATGCCTGACGGATATAATGTCGCGATGATAGGATATCAGTTAAAGCCAAGTGTTTGGGGTCAAGGAGTTGGCACATGCTGTGCTGAATTTTTATTGCATTACGCGAAGAATTACTTAAATATCAGAAAATTATTCGGAGACTGTGTTACTGCAAATACTGCATCGGTGAGAATTTTAGAAAAGTGTGGGTTTTCTTTTGAAGGGCCATCCATGCTTTTGAATGTTCAATAAGAAAAAAAGCATAGAGCGAAAGAGAAATAGGTATTGTGTCTCTGGATTTCCCTTGATACCATATGGGTGTGAAGAGAACATGTTTAATCTGGAAAAAAGTTAACCAGAAAGAAAGGGGGCCTTCATGGGCGATAAAGGGAAGAAGGATAAGGATAAACATAACAAGCAAGTAGATAAAGCAAAATGCGTAAAAAACGACGCAAAAAAGAAAAAACAAGAAAGAAGCCACTAGTAGAAAAAGGTCACATCTATTTAAATTGATTAAAGCATATAACTTAGGTGTGACCTTTTTTTGCATCAAACTGCCCCCAATCAAAGAAAGTAAAGACAAGTGACAGCTAAAAAGAACCATCTAAAAGGCATAGAAATTATTCATGAGGATAGAGATATCCTTGTTGTTGATAAGCCCCCGGGTCTCCTGACAATTGCGACGGACAGAGAGAAAGAAAAAACTGCCTATTATATCCTCACAGACTATGTGAGAAAGGGGCAAAGCAAATCTCGCAACAGAATTTTTATTGTCCATCGTTTAGATAAAGGTACGTCAGGGCTATTGATCTTCGCAAAAAGTGAGAAAGTGAAATTTTATCTTCAGGATCAATGGGCAAACATCGAAAAAAAATATCTCACGGTAGTTCGTGGTAACATTTCCCCGAATGAGGGGACCATAAGTTCTTACCTGGTTGAAAATATAAACCATAGGATGTATTCAACCTCCGACATCTCAAAAGGAAAACTATCGCATACTGCTTATAAGGTTCTCAAGGAAGCGAAAGATTTTAGTTTGCTTGAAATTACTCTTATAACCGGTAGAAAAAATCAAATACGTGTTCATTTGGCTGATAAAGGATGTCCCGTTGTGGGTGATAAAAAATATGGTAATGCACGCGATACTTCTAAACGCTTAGCTCTTCACGCTAATTCGATTACATTTAATCACCCTCATAACGGTAGACAACTAACATTTGACGCGGAAATCCCCAAATGGTTTAACGGTCTCGTTAGTTAAAAACAGAGTAAAATGGTATGAACTTATTTAAAGCGAATAGAATTTGGCAGCGAAGCACAGGAGTACTTGCCGTTTTAATTATTGCATATTTGATCGTATGGCTTTGTCTCGATCCAAAAGTATATTTATTCCAGTGGTTGTTGTGGTTGCATTTGCCCTTGCTTATGTTGCATGAATTTGAAGAATATATTTTTCCTGGAGGTTTTAAGGAATTCCTTAATACAAAAACTGTGCTGGCATTGTCACAACCGGAATCAGATGTGCCGTTAGGTAATCCAATGGTCTTTTTTATCAATATGGGTGCATGGATCCTAATTGTTATAGGGGCACTTTTGGCAAATACAGCTCCGTGGTTTGGTGTGATGATGGTAGTCTTCGAACTTATAAATATTATTGGTCATGGCGGTTTGTTTCAAATAAGACATAGGGGATATAATCCGGGTCTGATAACCGCTATTTTTCTGTTTCTTCCCTATGTTGTCACAGTTTTCTGGGTTGCAATCTCTAATAATATTTTAAGCCCTGATGAATATATCCTATCTGCAATCGGTGGCATTGCATTAGCATTATCTCTTCCTGCGTGGGCAAAGTTTAACACTAGAAGATTTAATCAGAGGCGTAGAGCGTAGAAAAAAAGGGACTGTTCCCTTTTTGATAGTAGAAACAGTTATAGGATTGATTGAAATAGATATGCCAAAAGATGTATCCTTTCACGACTATATTGTTTATGATCTCATAGGAGATATCCCGTACATTACAAGCCGGGCAATGTTTGGTGGATGGGCGATATATAAATGCGGGGTTATCTTTGGAATAATCATAGATGCCCAATTATATTTCAAAGTGGATAACAGTAATCGATTTGAGTATGAGCGTGCAGAGAGTCATCCGTTTGTTTATACAAAGGGTAAAGGCAAGCCGGTTACCATGTCATACTGGCTTGTTACCGAAGAAATTATGGATGACAAAGAAAGACTTTACGATCTTATAGAAAGATCAGTTGCTATCAGCCAAAAGAAAAAGTTATAACCAATGAGTAATGCGAAGAGCGCTACAAAAAAGCGTTTCCAAATAATACTAATCAAACCATCCAAATACGATGATGATGGCTATGTCATCCAATGGCGGTTTGGAATAGCTACGAGTGGTTCCCTCGCTTGTCTTTACTCCTTAACAAAAAATGCCGTAGAAAACAATGTGTTTGGTGTGGATGTTGAAGCCGTGGTACATGTTCTTGATGAAACCATTCAAAAAATTCCCGTTAAGCGATTAGGTAGGCACATTCGAAATGCTGGAGACCGGGCTATTGTCTGTATGGTAGGCGTACAGACGAATCAGTTTGCCCGCGCTTTGGATCTCTGTCTGGAGTTCAGAAAAGAAGGGATTGGCTGCATGATCGGCGGTTTTCACGTGTCAGGTTCTCTGGGAATGTTGCCGCGTTTAACATCAGAGTTACAGGAGGCTGTCGAAAACGGTATTACGATTGTAGCGGGAGAAGTCGAAGAGCGATGGGGTGATCTGCTCAAGGCGGCGTATGAAAATCGGTTGGAACCTGTATATAATTTTATCGAGGATAAACCGGCTCTAGTTGGTACTCCGGGTCCGACACTACCTGACAGTGCTTCAAAACGTTTTCTGAATAAACAAGCAAGTTTTGATACCGGGCGAGGGTGTCCGTTTAAGTGTTCTTTCTGCACGGTTACCAATGTGCAGGGTAATATTATGCGGGGGCGCAGTGCAGATGACGTAGAAAAAATCGTTCGTGAACAATATATCCGTGGACATCACCAATTTTTTATTGCGGATGACAACTTTGCCCGGCACAGTGACTGGGAAGGTATCGCAGACCGATTGATTGATCTTAAAGAAAATCAGGGTATTCGGCTGTCATTGCTCATACAGGTAGATACAATGGCTCATAAAATTCCTCGATTTATTGAAAAGATGAGTCGTGCGGGTGTCCGTCGCGTTTTCATCGGTATGGAATCTGTCAATCCGGATAATCTCAAAGAGATAGGAAAACACCAGAATCAATTGCATGAATACCGCAGGATGCTTCAGACCTGGCGTAATCATGGAGTGCTCACGTGCGCGGGCTACATCATTGGTTTTCAAGGTGATACCTATGAGTCTATCATGAGAGACATGGAGTTCTTAAAGCGGGAACTTCCTCTAGATCTTGCTGAATTTTTTATCATGACTCCGCAGCCTGGCTCCAAGGATCATCAAAAACTTTATCTAGATAACATTTCAATGGAGCAGGATATAAATCTGTATGATACAGCACATGCATGTGTGGATCGTTTACAGATGACAAAGAGCGAAATTGAAAAAGCGTATGAGGATGCGTGGAAATCATTCTATTCCAAAGAACATTTAAAAACCCTTATCTTGCGCAGAAAAGGACCCCGACGACGTATTCTGATCCATTCCTTAATGTGGTTTTGTTCGGCGGTGTTTCTCGACAATGTTCATCCGCTTCTTGGCGGGGGAGTTCGTGTGAAAGATAGAAAGAGCCGAAGACGCGGTATGCCGAGCGAACCTTTTGTGCTTTATTATTGCCAGCGCGCTAAAGAACTATTCGTCTATACGACGGGACTGATAAGAATGTTTTATATGCTCAAGAAAATGAAAAATGAAGCCGATTTCCCTGAGAACGCGGATTATATCGATACCGCTACAACACCGGAGACATAAACACTCTTATCAAACTTTTTATGGAGAGATTTTATTTTGATATAATGGAAATAAAGGAGAAAGTAATGAAGGTTACGATTGATGGGATAACAATAAAGATTAGTGCTAACGATAAAAATATAGTTGATATCGCTGATAGGGCACATATTGGTATACCAGCTCCCTGTTACAGAGCTAATAAGAGCAAGGAATGTTGCAAATCGTGTGTAGTAGAGATAAATGAAAAAAAAGAATATGCATGCGAAACAAAGCCGGTAGATGGTATGAATATCATTGTTAATAGAGATGATCTAAAAAAGATCGAAACGGAAAGCATAGATAAGTATAAAGAAACGCTAAAAAAATCAGATAAAGGCTGTAGTTGCAATTGTAACTGTTCCAAGAAAAACAAAAAGTAGATATTACGCTGAGAATACATTTGTTCTAGGAAAAGATATGATAAAAGATAAAAAAATCAAAGAATGGTATCACAAAAATAAAGATTGTAATGAAAACGCTATCGCGAAGATACTTGATGTTGAGTACGCCCATATCGTTATAAAGAATAGAGATGATCTCTATGTAACGAAGCATGGATTACCGTTTATAGATAATCTCATGCCAGAAAATCATATATCGGATAAAGAATGGTTTAAAGAAAACTCTGAGCCTCTTTCAGGAACAAGTGCTGTTTACAAAGTAAGGACAAAACAAGTTAACGGAAAACACAAAGACCTTGTTATAAAGTGGAATCGCATGGGAAAAAACATTCTTGGGAGCAAGGATGCGGAAGAATTGATGACTGCCGAATATAATAGTCCATTTGAAGAGTTTTCTCTCGTTATGGACTTGAGAAATATACTATATAGACCCTCAAATAAAATAATAATCCAGAAGCCTCTTGCCATATATGTGCCAATTGACGAGGTGAAGATGTGGCAAACAGGTCGTATAGAATATAAGATGCAGCGGAAAATCATTACGCATAAAGATGTTCTTCTCGATATGTCCCGGTGTTACGCAGTGATATATGAGTGGATAGAAGGCATTGATGCAACACAGGCGTTTCGTGAAGGAATATTAACAAAAGAGCATGTGAAAAAGCTGACACTAGAAACCGAAGATGTTATTAATACCAATAGCTTCTCAGTTCGCGATCGCAAACCAAATCATATTATTATCCGCCCAAAAAAAGACGGGAATATTTTACGCGATAAAGATGGAAATATTCTGTACGGTTTAGTTGATTTTGAATTACTGCAAAGAATACCTGAACAGGAAAAAATAATAAAACAAGCAAAACGTGCGGAATATCTAAAAAGACAGAGAGATAGATTTATAACAAATGAGAAAAAGAAATTTCATCCGCACTTGAGTCATGTCTCAGTGCTTGGCGTTGATTATATTTATGGAAATACTGAAAGTACAAAGGGGAAGCTGTGGGTTGTGGGTAAAGATCCATATTTATTTGATTATTTCCTACCTGAACGATGGGAACATACGATACGAACAAAAATATCTGTTTCCAGCGAAATGTACCACACGGTAACCAAGGACAATATTCATCTTGTCTGGAAGATGTCAAGAGTGGGCTTACAGCCGGATATGGATCCTTTTATTGAAGATGAGAACGAGATATTGAAACACGGATATAATAGTCCGTTTGAAGAGGTCTCTATAGCTATAAAATTAAGCAAAAGGGGAGTTCCAACGATTTATCCCAGAGCTATATATATGACAGGCAATAAAACAAATATCCCTCAGAATATTTCTGATATTTCACGGTATGAAAGCCATGAAAAACACCTAACGCCCGAAGGAGAAGCAATATTAAATAAACATCGCGGATATATTGTTATCTGGGGGTATTGGAACGGTCCGGACGAAAAGCTGGTTGCAAAAGACGGAGATTATTATGAAGGAATCAATGCGTTAAGTGCATACCGTGAGGGAGTTATTACAAAAGACATCTACATTATCTTGTTGGAAATCGCGAAAGAGAAATTACTGAAAGCGGGCATTCAAGATCTGTATCTGCGTGGCAATCATTTTTTAATTTCGTTCAATGAATCCGGCGAATTAGTGAAAGATAAAAACGGAATACCTGAAATCAGATTAGGTAACTTTGAGTTTCTTAAGAGAATATAGCAAGGTTGTATTAATGAGTCTTGATATTACCTGTGACGCAAAAATGTTCCGTGTTTAATTTTTGCCGTAAAGGATACCATTAAGAATATTCCTAGCATCCATATATAATTCGTGGGATGAGTATAGAGGTCAACTATCCTCACTACCTTACAGATCCGGTAGAGTGTTCGCAGGTTATCGTAGAATAAGTTCTTTTCCTCGATCTTTTTTATTAAAGAATTGGGAAAATACTTAAATTGTGTCAGGGATAACAAAAGGTAATAATATTCGTGCATGTGCAAAAAACCTTTATACTCCATTTTTGAGTCGAATGTTGTAATCCAGTTTGTTGCCGATGTTCCGATAGTGCCCTCTATGTTTTCTTCAGTTATCAATTTTCGTTCAAGGAAGATCTTGGTAAGCTTGTAATTTGGGAAAAAAGATAGATTAAAGGCCTGGAAAATGAATTCTTTGGGGATCTTCATAAATAAATTCAGTCCGTCCCTTAGTTCGTCTCTGCCTTCAAGTGGATTATTTTTTACATAATCGTAGTAGATCCTGAATGGCAGGTAGCGTTTTGTCTTCCTGACTTTATTTAATATTTTAACAGACTTTAAAATATGTTCATTTGTCTCGTCCCGATCATAGATCTCTTTCCTTAACTTTTCGCAGCCGCTCTGTATACCCATCACTGTTACCATCCAGCCAGCTTTTCTCAGAGCGATAGAGATCTCCTCGTTAACATAGAGTGGGTGACTATATGTGAAGAAGGGAAGGTTAACTTTTTTCTTATATTGCGCGGCAAAGTCAAGACACCACTTTTTATCTATTTGGAAAATATCATCCCAGAAAAAAACCATTTTCAGATGCAGATTCTTCTTTTTTGCTCTCACCAACTCCTCAATAACATGAGATACGCTCCGCCGGCGGTATTTATAGCTGTTTACACTATTTATGCAGAACGAACATTTCATCGGGCAGTCGTAGGCTGTCATTGTCTGGTGCATTGTTTTAAAAGGTTCGTCGGTAAAACCGTAACCGAAATAATCTATGTTATTAGTAGGCTGGAGTTTGCCGTCATCTATATATATCTTGTTATCACCGTCATAACTGGCAATCGCGAGACCATCCAAGTTCGTTAAAAGCGGTCTTCTTTCATTACGTATTATATTCCCATTGTCATTGACCCATATATTTCTTACATCGTGATATGGTTTTTCCTCAGATATTCTCTGTGATAATTCGAGTAGAGCTTCAGCTCCTTCGCCGACACATATCATGTCTGTATGTTTTATGCAATTTTCAGGATCAATTGTAGGGTGAGGGCCGCCCCATATGACAGGGACTTTTAACCGTGCTCTAATTGCCTGTGTAACTTGTTGGGCAATAGCATACTGGCTTGATTTTAGCCCTATACCGATAAGTGAGGGTTTTTGAATTTCAAGTTGAGTGACAAGGGTGTTGATATCTTCTTCAGAGACTTCTGTATAAAAATCGTTCATCTCGATGAATTCGTTCTTTAAGGTTTTCGTGGGCTTATGATGCATCCGCTTAAAACCGATAAAGGACGGAGACATACCATTATCACGCAGATGAGCAAATAAAAGTCTCATAGCGAGATTATCGTAATGTAATAGTGAAATGAGCGTTACTTTCAGAAAAAATCTTTCTGTTTGTGATAAAAGGAAAGACTAAATGGTGTGTTTAATAGGGATTCCGATTACCCGCAGATTGTAATAGAGTATATCTCTATCGTATAAATCTATTATATCACTTTGCAGTATTTAATCAACGAATGTATTGATTTCTTTTGCTTCTTGGAATGAAAGTGATACAATTTGGGGAAAGCTGGTGAAATGAACAAGATAGGAATTTATCACGTGCAATTAAAAACGTTATATCACGGTTGTTATTCTACACATGTATATTTGTTCCTTTCCGAAATGTCGCGACGGGGACGGAGGCTTTCTCGAGGGCTTAGGAGAAAACCTGACCGTTTTCTTCGTGCTCGATTACCTGAAATTTCCTGGAAGAACTGCACAAAGCAGCGTCTTATAAAAATCTGGGATCACGAGTACACAAATGGAAATGTGCGTTACAGCGAGCTCGGAATTCTTGCTGCACTTGCTGCTGACTGTCGAGCTGGTTCCAATCTGTTTGAGATCGGTACTTTTGATGGTCGAACGACACTTAATCTCGCGATGAATGCACCAGCAGAGTGCATGGTCTATACGCTTGACTTGCCGCCGGACCTTGAGACAAAGCTTCCTCTTGCATCAGGGGAACAGCACATGATCGACAAGCCACAGTCAGGCTTGCGGTATGAAGCATATCGTCAGACTCATCCTGCTCTCATTGGAAGGGTTCATCAGTTGCTTGGTGATTCAGCCGCTTTTGATTACTCGCCATATAAAGACACCTGTTCTCTGATTTTTGTGGATGGCTCTCACAGCTATGATTATGAGATGAGTGATACCCGAGCCGCAATGGATATGGTTGAGAGTGGCGGGGTAGTTATCTGGCATGATTACGGGATATGGGAGGATGTTAATAAGGCACTCGAGGAATTGGATAAACAGGAAGGTTACGGTTTGAGCAATATAAGCGGGACGACACTTGTGTACTGGAGAAAGCCATAAAGACCGAAATTCTTTTGTATTGGTAATAAAAAAAAGGCTATTTCCCGGAATTATTACAATACAGTTATAAAATGAAAATGATACAATTATAAAAAAAGGGGGGTATATGGATAGCATTGAAGTAATGAGAGAGTTTTTTGGCTGGTGCGCAGTTATTAATATTGGATTGCTTGTCTTGTCGTCAGTTCTTATCATTGCCATTCGTAAGACCGCAGTACGCATTCATAGCAAAATGTTTAATCTTGATGAACAATTTCTATCACAAGCATATTTTGAATATTTAGGTAAATATAAGATTGCTGTAATAGTGTTTAGTGTAGTTCCATACTTTGCGCTATGTATTATTGGATAAAAAAGTATGAATGATAAAGTTATAAAACTTGGTGCCTTGATATTTGATGACTTTGAACTATTAGATCTTTTTGGTCCTTTAGAGATGTTTGGGATGCTTAATGATAAGATTCAAATTGTGTTGATCTCTGAAAAGGAAAAGATAGTTACCAGTAGACAAGGCCCTCAAATTATATCGGATAGTACGTTTAAGGAAGCTCCCTACCTTGATGTTCTCCTCATTCCGGGTGGTCCTGGAACAAGAAAAGAAGTGAACAATAAGAATGTAATAGATTATATTTATACCGCATCCAAAAAAGCACAGTATGTTGCAACTGTATGTACCGGTGCAGCATTGCTGGCAAAGACGGGGCTACTCAACAATTGTAATGCGACAACGAATAAAATAGCATTTAATTGGGTTGTAGAACAAAATAGAAATGTTAATTGGATCCCCAAAGCTCGTTGGGTAGAAGATGGTAAATATTTTACCTCTTCAGGTGTGTCCGCGGGCATGGATATGGCACTGGGGTTAATAGAACGAATGTTTTCTAAAGAAGAAAGCAATGATGTTGCAAAACTGACTGAATATGTTTGGAACTCTGATAAAGATAATGATCCGTTCGTAAAAGAAAAAAGCTGAAAAAGTATGGATTGTTCAATCAATTTTTGCGATAAAGTGAGCAACAAATAAAAATAAGGAGGAGCAACATGGGTGTAGAGAAAGGTTCAAAAACCGAAAAGAATTTGTTAGCTGCATTTGCCGGTGAGTCACAGGCTCGTAATAAGTACACGTATTTTGCTAAGATCGCTAGCAAGGAAGGCTATCATTACATTGCTAAGATGTTCGAGGAATCAGCAATGAATGAAATGCAGCATGCAAAAGACGAGTTTACATTATTAGGTGGTATTGGAGACACAAAAACAAATCTAAAAGAAGCAATAGATGGCGAAACCCACGAAACAATGGAGATGTACCCTAATTTTGCTAAAGATGCTGAAGAAGAAGGTAATGCTGACGCTGCACGGTTGTTTAGACAAGTAGCAAAGATCGAGCGACAGCACGCTGAAAGATACAAAAAACTTTTGGCAATGGTAGAGAATGGCACGGTATATAAACGGGAAACCCCGATCAAATGGAAATGCAGCATCTGCGGCTATATGCATGAAGGCGTCGAACCACCGCCAAAATGTCCTGCTTGCCAGAATCCAAAAGAATATTATGAACCGGATTGTCTTAGTTTCTAATTCTATGAATAAAGGGAGGCAAATCGATGGCTGTTTATGAATGTACAGTATGTGGTAATCGTTATGATGAGGAAAAGGAAGGTGTCAGCTGGGCTGATTTAGCGGACAACTGGGTTTGTCCTGTCTGTGAATCTAAGAAGAGCTATTTTCAACCTATTGCTGCTGAGAGTGTGCTTGCATCACCTAAAACAGCTGAAGATGCGACAGACACTTATTTGAGCCAGTGGGCAAGAGATCGCGATTCCTTTGAGGGGCATATGGAGGACATCCACACCATCGCGGTGACAGGTGAGTCCATTATCGAACCAATGCGTTCGCAGAAACCGGTGATCTCTTGGGATGATATACTTATAAAAGGTGCCCAACTTGCAAAGGTGCCTTTAAATAAGGACGAGTCGGTTACAACACAGACTGTTATAGGATCCAAAGCGAAACAACCTCTTATTATTGAGACACCTTTGTATGTCACCCACATGTCATTTGGAGCATTATCTCGAGAGGCAAAAATAGCGCTTGCGCGAGGTAGTGCCGCTGTGCATACAGCAACCTGTTCAGGAGAGGGCGGTATACTCAAGGAAGCAAAGGACTTTTCTTACAAATATATACTGGAATATGTTCCTAACCAGTACAGTATTACCGATGAGAATTTAAAGAATGCTGACGCTATTGAGATAAAAATAGGGCAGTCAAGTAAACCCGGTATGGGAGGACATCTACCGGGAAAGAAAGTTACCAAGGAAGTAGCCGAGGTCCGTGGATTCCCTGAAGGGGAAGATATTATTAGTCCTGCTCATTTTGAAGATATCCTTAATAAAGAGGATCTCAAGAAAAAGGTATCCTGGTTAAGAGAAAAGTCTGAAGGCAGACCTATAGGGGTTAAGATCGCCGCAGGTAATATAGAGGCAGACCTTGAGTATGTTGTGTACGCGCAGCCAGATTTTATTACTGTTGATGGGCGAGCAGGTGCGACGGGTGCGGCACCAAAATTTGTCAAACAGGCGACATCTATTCCAACGATCTTTTCACTTTACCGTGCAAGAAAGTTCCTTGATAATACGAAATGCGAGGGGATATCACTCCTTATTACCGGAGGGTTTAGGGTTTCTGCTGATTTTATTAAAGCGTTAGCACTTGGTGCAGATGCTGTTGCCTTAGGCACGTCCGCTTTGATTGCTTTGGGTTGTCAGCAATACCGGAGCTGCAATACCGGAAAATGTCCGGTAGGTATCACCACGCAAGATCCGGAATTACGGTCACGATTTAATATCGACCATTCATCCGAGCGCCTTGAGAATTTTCTACGGGTTTCCTCGGATGAGCTGAAAGATTTTGCTCGTCTTACTGGAAACGATGATGTGCATAAGCTGTCAATTGCGGATTTGTGTACGACAAATAGTGAACTCTCAGAGCATACTGACATAGAACATGTTTGACATTTAAAATAAGAATCACATTATGAGAATATGGGATATTTCTCCAAAAAATCTTTGCCGAAACCATCTTCTTGGAGAACATAGAGAATTGCACGCAATATGGTCTATACTCACCAATAATAAGAAAGGGTATTCCAAGCATCCTGAAACTTTAAGGTGGAAAAATAAATTAGCAGCTCTTTACATAAGGCATAATAAACTTGTGGAGGAGATGATACGAAGAGGATACAATCATCAGAGTGATCTTAACAGTAGGGATGCCACCGGCTCAAAAAAGCAAAGTGTATTTATTGATTCCTATAATGAACAAAAAATGATCTTGAGAAGAAAAAAGTGTAGTTGTAATGTTTGAACCGTCAATGTGAAATTATATAGGAATATATACATATGAATCCTGATATTTTTGAAGTAATAATGCTTGTTTGTTTTGGCGCGGCGTGGCCTTTTTCAATTTACAAGATGCTTAAGTCAAAAAACTCTGCCGGTAAAAGCGTTCTGTTTCTCTTTATTATCTTTACAGGGTATATAGCAGGAACGCTATTTCAATATTTTGGCGAAAGAAACATTGTAATATTTTTATATATGCTCAACGCCTGTATGGTTATGACTGATATTGGATTGACTATGCTATATCGTAAAAATAACTAATAAACGGCAAATCAGTTTCCTCAAAAAGATGTTCATAAAAGTATTTGATAGTTTTGCCGGTAAACACTTAGAGCATGTCTTTGGTAAAACGAAACTCGGTATTGAGACAATCCCGTTTATAGATGACCCATTAGAAAAAATAGGAAAACATTCCCCCTTAGGTTTTGAATTCGGGAGCTCTATTGGAAGTACTTATATATGGAGGGGGCAGAAGCTCAGTAACCGCGCCTGTACCATGCCTCATTCGGTAAGACGTCACAGGACCTATCGAGATAAAGCGAGCAGGGATAAAGATTCACCGTCAGACATACTCACGCAAAACATTTTTTTTGGAGGCGTTGGCTGTACTGTTAGTTTTTGAGTTTGTGATGAAGTATGTTTGGATATATGTGATAGTATTCTTCTAAACCTTACTAAGCTCTTCGTTCGCACCAGTAACGAGTTCGTCTATCAGCTCTTTTACTGACACGATCTTGTTTATTCTATGTACTTCGCTTCCGGCAAATACAACCGCGTTATCAATATCACCAATTACGGCGTTACAGAGAGCTCCGGTCATACAATAGGGAGCTATTTTAGGGTTGCAAGCTCTAAGACAATGGTAGGGACATTTGTATGAAATCTTTTCATTGTTCATTATTTTTTCAACAAATTTGGTCTTTATTGATCTTCCGGGCATACCTACGGGACTATCGAGAATAACAATGTCGTCTTTTGTAGCGTCAACGTACAGCTGTTTAAATTTTTCTGATACAGAACACTCATGAGTAGTGACAAAGCGTGTTGCTATTTGCACTCCTGATGCACCTAGCCTAATAAACCTAGCGATATCCTTACCGTCAAAGATCCCTCCTGCAGCTATAACGGGGATGCTTACACCCAAGCTATTCTCATATTCTTTCACAGGTTTTAGAACATCTGATACTAAATCTTCAAGTGACTCAGCTGTACCAGCTTTCAAATCTTCTGACTTAAACGCTAAATGCCCGCCTGCTAATGGTCCTTCGACAACGATAGCGTCAGGAACACGATTGTAGCGCTTATTCCATGTCTTGATGATAAGTTCTGCGGCTCTTCCGGAAGAAACGATCGGTATCAGTTTAATCGGTGAGCCTTCAGTTAGTTCCGGGAGCTTTAAAGGTAAACCAGCTCCGGTAACAAGAAAATCGGCTTTTTCTTCAACAGCAATTTTTACTAAATCCTCATAATTGCTTACTGCAAGTAATATATTTATACCTATTGGTCCATCAGTTGCTTCTTTGGCCATACGTATTTCTTTTTGAAGGCCTTTTATCGAAGCTTGGGCAAAATCTGTTTCATTGAGGTCTGTACCGTAACCCAGAACAACGCCGGAAATTATGCCTGCTGCGCCGCATTTAGCAACCGCACTGGCCAAGGAAGCGGTAGATACCCTGATCCCCATGCCGCCTTGAAAAATAGGTATATTAATTTTCAGATCACCAATGATAAGAGGTTTTAATTTATCTAACATATAATCCAATCCATGTCCTTAATAATAATAATTTATCAGATTCTGGATTATTCTATCAAAAAACGTAAATGTGTCAACAAAATCAGTAGGTAATTGTTAGAGTGCGGAAAATTGATAGCTGTGTGGCATAAAGCTTAAATCCCAAAATAATATCTCCTGGACGATATAAATCATTCCCTTGACAGAGATCAGTATTGCAGGGTATGTTAGTAAATGATAATGATTGTCATTATTAAAGTACGATTGCCTCAGGTAGAGGCGCATGCTGCAAACAAGAAGCGCTGAGGATGCCAAAATAAATAAAACCATGGGGGTATAAATGAAAATAGGTATTACTTTAGATGATGACAAAGGGTTGGAAAGCAATGTATCACTTCATTTCGGGCAGTGTAAGTATTTTCTTATTGTTGATGTTGAAAACAATGAGATAAAAAATGCCACGGTTAGTGCCAATACCGCTGTGCACGGTGGCGCCGGATGTATTGCAGTAGATGAAATATTAAAACACGATGTCACTCACGTGATAGCAGGCGGTATGGGAATGGGCGCGCAGAATAAATTTGCACAGGCAGGGGTAAATATATTTGCCTGTTCAGGGCGGGCGAAAGATGCGGTTGAGGCACTTCTTAAAGATGCCTTAGGCGGAATAGATGCGTGTCAGGACCACGGTGAGTGCAGCTAAAAAAGCAGTATAAGAATGTTAAGGGGATCATTATGGAAAAAGCTGTAATAGAGAACCATGAAAGATATCTTGAAAGAAGTAGCTATCATAAAAGTTTTGGCTACGATGTTGAAGAAGAGAGAAAATTTATTCTTGGAAAATCATATCCCCTTCAAGGCAATATTCTAGAGGTTGGGACGGGTAAAGGACATTTTACCGTTGCACTTGCAAAAGAGGGGTACAAGGTAACTAGTATCGATATTTCTGATGAAGAACAGAAATACGCCCGTTTGAATATAGAATATTTTGGCCTGGAAAAACAGGTCGATTTTCATATAGAGAATGCTGAACATTTAAGTTATAAAGAAGGAAGTTTTGATGTTATTTTATCTATTAATGTGCTCCATCACCTTGAAAATCCATTTAAGGTTATAGATGAATTGATCAGAGTGATTTTATTTAGGGGTAAAATTATCCTTGGTGATTTCAGTGAAGAAGGTTTTGAAGTAATTGCTAAGATTCATGCAAGTGAGGGTAGAAAACACGAAGTATCGGAAACAAATCTATCAGATATGAGCAAGTATTTGTCTGAGAAAGGTTTTTCTATTGAAAAACATAGAAGTAAATATCAGGAAATATTGGTAGCTGAAAGACCATGCAAATAGATTAATGCGTAGCTTACGGAAGTTAGTATGTAATAAAGAAAAGGGAAGAGATGGCGGATTTTAAACAAATTGACAATGCGAGAAAGATGCTAGGCTTAAATGAAGAAGCAAGCATAGAAGACATAAAAAGAGCCTATCGACAGCTTAGCCTTAAATATCATCCAGACAAGTGCAAAGAAGAAGATAAGGTAAAATGTGAAGAAACGATCAAAGAAATTAATCATGCCAGAGAAATAATAATCGCCTATTGTGCGGAATATAGATATTCTTTTAGAGAGAAGGATGTCAAAAAGAATGCTTTGTATAGTGATTATGATGAACATTTAAAAAGGTTCTATGACGGCTGGATGACAGATGTATAAAATATATAAACAATTATTCAATGGTGGCTGTATATGAGAAATCACAGAACAAAAATTGCTGTAGATGAGAAAAAAATAGAACCTGAATTTATAGCGACAGTGTCTAAAGAAGCCAGACATTTCGGAAGAATGAACGATCCTACAAGCGCCGCGCATATAAAAGGTCCCTGTGGAGATGAAATGGAGTTTTATCTCAGTATTTACGATAGACGTATAGAGGATGTTAAGTTTTATACCAAAGGGTGTGTTTCTACCACCGCGTGCGGAGAAATAACCGCTCGGCTTGTGTGTGGAAAAACGATCGATGATGCGCTCGGTATATCTCCAAAACGTGTTGTTGCATCATTGAAAGGATTGTCCAGTGATCATTGTCATTGTTCGATATTAGCGGTGAGTACACTTTATAGGGCAATCGCAGATTATTTACTTGAAAACTAGGGTTGCTAAAAGCGCAAAAAAGATAGGAGACCCGTGTGAGAGAACAGACAACAAAAGAAATTGAACAGGATAAGCGGCTGTTGAGCAAGATGGCTGATATAAAGAACAAGCTGGTCGTTATTAGCGGAAAAGGCGGTGTGGGAAAATCAACCGTTGCTGTAAACCTGGCATATAAATTAGCTGTTAACGGACATTCGGTCGGTATTCTTGATGTAGATATACATGGCCCGAACATTGCTAAAATGCTCGGAGTCGAAGGGAAAAAACCGGAGGTATCTGACGCGGGTATAGAGCCTGTAGAAGTATTGCCAAATTTAAAGGCCATGAGCACGTCATTTTTTATAGAGGATCAGGATCAGCCGATTATATGGCGCGGTCCTCTTAAGATGGTAACAATAAAACAATTATTAAGCGATACCAACTGGGGTTCGCTTGACTACCTTATTATTGATTCTCCTCCGGGAACAGGTGATGAACCTTTAAGTGTTTGCCAGCTTATTCCTGCTGTTACCGGCGCGATCGTTGTTACGACACCGCAAGATGTGGCGGTAATGGATGCCAGAAAATCTGTCTTATTCGCAAAAAACTTACAGGTTAATGTGGTAGGAATAATAGAGAATATGAGCGGTATGTCATGTCCGCATTGTGGAAAAGAAATAGACTGGTTTGGTTCCGGCGGCGGAGAAAAATCAGCGGGTGATTTCAACGTGCCGTTTTTGGGTAAGATCCCGGTTGATCCTGCAATGGTTAAACACGGGGACGCTGGCAAACCGTTCATTCATTTTAAAAGCGAGAATCAGACCGCAAAGATCATGAATGAAATAGTGGGTAAGATCGAGCTTTTTATCAAGAATAATGGATAAGAGACGGTATCGCATGGGCAATCGCGCTATGCGCTGAAAGGAAATGTGTCGTGAAAAGAGATTGCAAATATATTTATGGACCGGTTTCTTCGTGGAGGTTAGGGGTTTCTCTCGGTGTTGATCCTGTTTCTGAAAAGGAAAAGATATGCACATTTGATTGTTTATATTGTCAGCTCGGGAGAACAAATAATTATAGTGATAAAAGAAAATCATATGTTTCTGTAACAGAGATTATCAAAGAATTGGATTCGCTCTCTACGTTACATGTAGACTATATAACTTTCTCTGGAAATGCTGAGCCGACATTAGCTGAGAATTTAGGTTCCATGATAAAGGCGATTAAGAAAATACGAAATGACAAGATCGCGGTGATTACCAACGCTTCATTATTAGACAGAAAAGATGTTGTTGACGATTTATTGTTAGCTGATTATGTCGCGGTAAAACTTGATGCCTGTTCACAGCCGCTATTCGCTGAAGTGAACCGTCCGATGAATACAATACAATATGATACTGTTTTCAGGGCAATCCTGGATTTTAAGAAAATATATAAGGGAAAATTAGCGTTGCAGTGTATGTTTGTTCGGGAGAACAAAGAATACGCAAAAGAGATTGCCCGTATTGCGCGAGAAATCGAACCGGCTGAGGTGCAGATCAATACCCCTTTAAGGCCATGTGCCGCAAGGCCATTATCGAAATCAGAAATTGATACCATAGAAACCTATTTTCACGGGATGAACGTTGTTTCAGTGTACAAAGCGGAAAAGAAGAATGTTACCCCTATCAGCAACAAAGACACTCTGAAAAGAAGAGGCAAAGTATAAGTATACGATCATACGCGGATGAGAACGGTTTGTATTATTTAGACGGGAGAGAATAACCACAAAATAATGAATCGTATAAGTGCGCTAAAAATTGTCGAAAAGCATAAAAATGCCTGCCGAGACGTTCATTGTATACGATATTTCTCTTCATTTATAATTATATCAGACGGTAGACTTATGCACATTACCGAGCCTTATATGCCTTATTGTCCTCTTGCATGGACTATGTATGGCGATATGCGGCACAATCAAAGTTCTGCCTGTGCATTAAATAGAATATCCCGTAAGGGTAACACATAGATTAAAAAAAGGAGTGAATATGCCATTTGGTTTTAGAAAAGGGAAAGGAACAGGAGGACAAGGATTTGGCAGAGGGAAAGGCTCGGGAGGGTCTAGTTTAGGGCAACCGCCCGCAAATTGCATTTGCCCCCAATGTAAAACGGTGAGTGCTCATACCCGGGGAGTACCGTGCTTCAAGACGAAATGTCCAAACTGTGGATCTGCTATGACCAGGCAGTTCCTGGATCAAGAATAAAACATTATTCTGATTGCGGGGAAAACACGATAGTGGCTACCATACAAAATAGGATAGCTGTGTATGCATATGGAAAATAATAGGGACAATATAAAAGGATTGATACGAGGGCAAAGAACAGCCTTTTTCGCTGCTTTTGTAACATTAATACTAGCGGTTATGAAAGTGTTTGCGGGGTATATGTTCGACTCAAGCGTGTTGATCGCGGATGCTTTTCACAGCGGGGCCGATCTGTTGGCGGTATTCGCATCCGGTTTTGGGCTTTGGCTCGCGTCTAAGAAAAAATCAAAGAGGTTTCCTTATGGTTTATACAAAGCGGAAACATTGGTTACCCTTATAGTTGGGTCTTTAATTGTTTTTGCCGGCATTGAGATATTGCGCGATGGGTATCAAAAATTATTTTATATAGCTCCGGCGCAAACGTTTCCGATGATACCTGTTATTGTATGTATAGTATCCGCTGTCACGGCTTATTTCGTGGCGAAGAAAGAAAAAGCTGTTGGTATGTCTATTGGTTCCCATTCACTTCTTGCTAATGCCGGAGAGTCTTTTCTCGATATCTTGACCTCAATCGTTGTTTTAGGGGGAATAATATTTGCGTACGCAAATATTCCTTATGTTGAAGGTTCTATTATTATCTTGATCTCTCTTTTGATTCTTAAATTGGGATTGGAAAACGTGTGGATGTCTTTACTGGTTTTAATGGACGCAAATTTAGATCCCGAGCTCCAGCATGATATCGAGGAAAAAATAAACAAGATCTATGGGGTCAAAGGGGTCAGTGAAGTTAAGATACGGCAGTCGGGTCCATTTAAGATGGTCGAGTGCAAAATCGAGACATCGCCCAATCTTCCTTTATATAGGGCTCATGAACTTGCGGACAAGGCGGAAGATTTTGTTATAAAAAACTATAAGCACATAGAATCTGTCTTTATACATATTGAACCCTCAAAGAGAAAGACAGTTTCTGCTATTATCCCTGTTAAAGAAATTAATGGGTTAGAGTCAAAAGTGCACGGGCATTTTGGCCGGGCGCCCTATTTTGTTATAGTGAAACTAAACAATACAGAAGACGTAGAAATAGAAGATTTCTATTACAACGAGTTTCTTGGCATAAAGAAACATATAGGGATTAAAGTTATAAAAGCGGTAATTAGATATAAGCTCGATATATTGTTCACGTCCCAGATCGGTGAAATATCATATTATATGCTCAAAGAAAATTACGTAGACATATACAAAGTTGAAGAGGGCCTTACCGTTGCTGAAATCATTGAGAAGTATCACAAGAAACAAGTTGAAGCCCTTAGTATGCCGACACATCCGGTAGAAGAATCAGAATCTGAAACAACTGAATAAAGAGCAGGTGAATATGGAAATATTCAATAAAAATTGCGAGGAATATGACGCGTGGTACGACAGAAACAATTTTGCTTACTTATCAGAACTTGAATCTATAAAAAAGGTTTTGCCGAAAAAGGGTAAGGGATTAGAGATCGGTGTGGGGACCGGTAGGTTTGCCGCTCCGTTAGGAATTTTCGTTGGCGTAGATTGTTCGTCAAGCATGCTTAAAATTGCAGAAAAACGTGCGGTTAATGTGTTAGGAGCCTTTGGTGAACAGCTGCCTTTTTTGAACAACACATTTGATTACACAGCGATTATTATTACGTTGTGTTTTGTTAATGACCATGTGAAAGTTTTAAAAGAAGCCGCGAGAGTTTTAAAGAAAAATGGAAAAATTGTTATCGGTATAGTTGATAAGAACAGTTTTTTAGGCAAGTATTATCAGAAAAAGAAAAGCATATTTTATAAGCATGCACATTTCTTTGGGGTGGATGAATTGCATGATTTATTGATAAAGACCGGTTTTGGTGAAATAACCTGTTATCAGTCTCTTTTCGATCTGCCCGATAAAATAACTTCAATTGAAACACCGAAAAAAGATTTTGGAAAAGGCGGGTTTGTTGTTATTGGCGCAAGAAAATTATCAATGGTTCACTAGTGTGGTTCGTTTGTGTTTTCTTCTCAAAATGATACACAGCACGAAAAGCCCTGTCAGCATCAGATGAATCATCGCCTGCAGGAATTTGTTCGGGAGTGAGGCCGGGATTGCATTCTGCTACAACTTCATGACCATCTAAGTTAGATGTTGCATACAGGGTGTTCCAGGATGCATGGAGTGTCTCGGTGTATAACTATGCCGCAGACTGCTACAAAGAATAAAATGTGTTTATTAAAGCTCATACAGATCTGTACGTCTGTCTTTAAATACTTCCATTTTCTTTCGTGTTTCATCGACGAGGTCAGTATCTATTGTCGTGGTAAGAAGTTCTTCTTGTGTTTCACATGCCTGAATAACCGTATGTCCCCATGGATCGATAATAACAGAGTCTCCGCAATAGGTAATTATCCCGTCTTCACCAAAGTCTTCAGTACCGACCTGATTTGTCCCGATAATGAACATTTGGTTTTCTATTGCTCGTGCACGTACAAGTACTTTCCAGTGATCGAGTCGTGAGTGGGGAAACGCCATGGGTGAAAGAATCATCTTTGCGCCTTTTAGGGCGTATGTCCGGAATAATTCAGGGAATCGTATGTCGTAACATACAGTAAGACCAATGAGCCCCCACGGTGTATCGACAAGAGTGAGTTTGTCTCCTGCTTCCATATGTTTCTCTTCGTGAAGAAGACTGAAAAGATGAGTTTTACGATATACGCCTGCTTTAACCCCGTCTTTATCAAATAAAATTGATGTATTGGACACTTTTTGATTCTCATTGAGGGAAAGAATAGAACCGTTTATCCATATCTTGTATTTATTTGCCAGTTGTGAAATTTGCCCGGAGATCTTTTCGTGATCTTGAGCATTACGTTCATTGTATCCCCAGTTAAAACCGGTTGTCCACATTTCAGGAAAGCAAATAAGATCGCTTCCCCTTTTGACCGCTTCAGTGATCAGCGGCTCGGCTTTCTTTATGTTTTCTTGTGGCCTTGTAATTGCAACATCTATTTGTGCTATTGATATAGTTAATTTCATAGTTCACCTCTTCTTTAATGGTAGCTCAAATAGTGAATTCATGCAATTTATTTAGTAGGTATAATGGTGGTACTAACCATAGGAGATCTGAATGGGAAGCATGAGGAAGCAATTCAGCAAGGAGTTCAAAGCAAAAGTGGCCTTTGAAGCGTTGAAGGGTTTGGAAACGACTGGCTCAAAAAAAATTACCGTTTTAAGGCTTGCTGAGTTGTATACTGCTGGTGACAATGGTGGAAGTCCAGACCCAATAGATATCGGCGGTATTACCTGGAGCTATATCGCCGGTGATTTGCCCGGATATGAAGGTCATGTTATTGGTGATTCATGGACGATGCTTGACGGGAAATATTATATTTATTTGGGGAGTGGGCTTGAAGGTGGCGGTGAAGTCCCTGAGCCAAGCACATTAGGGCTATTAGCATTCGGTGCGTTAGGAATTCTTGCATATAGAAGAAAGCAAAAGAAAAAGGGACATCGCTATTTATGTGGATCTCGCAATGGAGATACTTGCGCATAAGAGAAAGAAAAAAGTTTAAGAAATTGGTTTTTGTTTTCTTGAGAATGTGTGAGAAGTGACATATAATTATCTCCATGCATATACCTTTTAAGAAATATATTCCATATTTAGTTAGTTGTTGCGTTCTATTCTTGTCTATTTCATTCTCCGGCTGTAGCTCTATTGAAACATATCATGCACAAGACCGCTCAGTAGATTTTACTGCTATAAAAACATACCGCTTTTCTCAATCGTCTTCTAAAACTCCCATTTTTGATGATGAGCTGATAAAAAGTGCGATTGATGAACAACTGAGATTAAGAGATTTAGTAAAAGAAGAGGGTGGTAATACCGATTGTTTTATCAGGTATACGATATCATTTCGGGATATGGAAAAACCCTATAGAGTTGATATGGGGCCACGAGACGATTTGCCAGAAGATTTTGTTGAAAAGTCAAACTATGCTGCACGCGAGTGGGGGAGAAATTGGCTTGTTCTTGATTATCAATGGAAACAGGCAAACCTTATAATTAATATGATCAATAGCCAGACAGATTCAGTCCTCTGGACAGCAAGCGCAGATTTTCCGCTTGAAGAAGAGTTGAAACCGGAAGAGAGGAACAAAAAGCTTCGAAAAGCGATTGTTGAAATGTTTAAAAAATATCCTGTTAAACGAGACAAAGAAACAGATAAAGCCGGTAAATGAGAGGAATAAGAAAATGGAAAAAATCATTGAGCATGCAGAAAATCTAACAGATCTAGTGAGTTACAATGATGATTCGGTAGTGAGTAAAGAGATCATTCGTAAAGATACGGGCACAGTCACATTATTTGCATTTGATAAAGGGCAGGGATTAAGCGAACATACTGCACCGTTTGATGCATTAGTATATGTCCTAGACGGTACGGTAGAAATAATGATCGCCGGAAAGCCTCATACGGTAAAAGCTGGTGATATTATCATGATGCCGGCAAATAAACCTCACGCGCTTAAATCAGTAGAACGTTTTAAAATGCTCTTGGTTATGGTGAAATCATAAAACTATCAGTTATTGAATGTGCGGAGGGTGTATATGATTATCATGGATTATAATATAGAGTATTGTGAATCATATTTTTCTGTTACGACCAGCGGTAAAATGAATGCCAATGATTTTCTTTCCATGGCACGCGGCATAATGAGGCATCCTCAGTGGAAACTTCATGCTGATTTGCTTTTTGATCATAGAGAACTTGCTTTTTGTGATGTGACACTCAAAGACTTAGAGAAGATAAGAGCGTTTCACAAAGAGCACGATGGGGTAATAGGAAAGGGAAGATCAGCGATTCTTCTTGATCGGGGATACAAGGACGCGTGGGATAAGCTATGGTCTCAGGGAGAAAAGCTCTCATCACAAAACACCGTTATGGTCTTTGAAGACGATCATGAAGCGCTGAAGTGGTTAACGCAACAAACATAGCCGGCATATCTATCAAATATCCACTCGAGCGGTATTCTTATTCGCCTTTTTCTTTTTTTGTACCTTCTTTAAACGCCCAGTCTTTTATCCAATCATTATCAGGACCTGTTCCAAGATATACCGTTCTGTGTGGAAATGGGATCTCGATTCCAAGTTCATCGAATTTGTTTTTGAGGCGTCTTCGAAATTCGCGGGCAACTTCCCACTGTTTCATAGCAAGAGTCTTTATGCGGAACTTAATGGTAACCTGTGAATCGGCAAAGTCGTCTACCCCGAGCATTTCAAGATTCTGAAGGATGAGTCTTCCGTAGTGAGGATCTTGTCTCATGCCGACACCAACTTGTTTAATGACATCCATAACGCGGTCTACGTTTTCCTTATATGCAACACCGATATTTAGTAGTGCTTGGGCATATTCCTGCGTAAAATTTATAACAGATTTAATTTCACCGTTTGGGATATAAATGACCCTCCCTTCAAGATCACGCAGTTTGGTTACGCGAAGTGTTATGTTTTCAACAAGTCCGCCCGTATCGTTTATCTTGATGACATCGTTGATCCTGTATTGTCCTTCAAGAAGAATAAAAATACCGTTAATGATGTCTCGTATGAGATACTGTCCACCGAAACCGAATGCCAAACCGATAATTCCAGCACCCGCTAAAAGAGGTGCCATATTGAAGCCGAAACTATCGAGAACAAAAAATACTATTAAGCCAAATATAATGAGAGAGCCCAGCCATCTGAATAGGGCCAGAATTGTTTTTAAATGCAGTACCTGTTCAGTTTCTCTAATGGCATCTTTTTTAGTAAGTAGCTTCTTTGCTCTAGCTAGACTGAACCGCAGTAAAAAGAGAAGAAATAAGCCACTAACAAGTATCAGGAGACCTTTTTGAGACTTATAAAAGATACTCTGATGCTTGATGGTATCTATGCGAAGCTGTTCATAATCCTCCTTGAGATCAGTCATTTTTGCCTGGCGCGCTTCGAGCTTTTTTTGAGCGGTTTCAGCTTTGAATTCTACGATCTTTATTTTTTCTTTATATAATTCAGATTCAGCCTTTGCCTTTTGGACTTCTTCAGCGAGTTTTTTAGCTTTTGCAAGCGTTTCGGGATCCTTTTTTGTCTCCGCTTCTTTTTTGATTACTTTTAATTCCTGCACCGCGACCGCTGCTGCGTGTTCCTTCACTGCGGCTTCTTTTTCGAGGACTACTTTATCTTCTATTATATTTTCAGCATCTGTTTTTGCTTTTTCCAGATCCTTTTCACCCTGCTTGATCTCTTCTTTTTTCTCTTCTGTTTCTTTCTTAAGTTCTTCCTGTATGGCTTCTTCCGGAGTTTGTATTTCTTCTGTTTTTTTGATCTCAACGGTAATTTTTTTAACAACGGCATCAGTTTTGTTACCGGCAGGTCCCTCTTCAGTAGTACTGCTTTCTTCTAAGGACTGAGTGATCTTTTGAACTGTTTCTTCTAGTGCATATATTCGTGAAGAAGAGAATATAATGGCTATAAAACAAATAGTCAAAGATACTAGAATTGTACTGTATTTTTTAGTGTGCATGAGATCTCCTTATTGATATTGATCTTTTCACTGTGTTCTATGTTTAAATGATTTATACAGTATACTATAGCCGGGGTGATTAAAGAAGAAGAATTGTACGTTTAAAGATAACTAGATAGAGAAGTAAGCTTACACGCTGAATTTTATGCACATGATATCACCGTCTTTAACGATGTATTCTTTCCCTTCAAGACGAAATTTTCCTGCATTTCTCACTAAATGTTCACTTCCCGCTGATTTGAGGTCATCATAGGTGAATGTTTCAGCGCGAATAAAACCGCGTTCAAGATCAGAATGGATTTTTCCTGCAGCGTTAACCGCTTTCGTATTTTTTTCAATTGTCCATGCACGGACTTCGTCTTCACCGACAGTAAAGAATGATATGAGACCAAGAGTATTGTAGGCAGTACGGATAAAATCGTTTAATGAAAGTTCTTTAATACCGAGATCTTCGAGGAATGCCTGACGATCACTTTCATCGAGTGTGCGAAGCTCCGCTTCGATATGTGCAGACATCGCCATAGAATGGGGGATCTTAGTTAATATTTCTTTTGTGGCATCAGAATTCAGTGCATCATCACTTACATTAATGAGCACGAAATACTGTTTTTGTGTAAGAAACTGGAAGTTTCGTACAGCCTTTTCTTCCTGTTCGGTAAGTGTTGCCTCGGATGCAGGTTTTCCATCTTCAAGTTTTTGCAGTATCTTTTCAATTCCTGCAAGTTCAATAATCTCTTCTTTTTGTTTTTCAGTCGCTTTTTTTACTGATACTCTGAGCCTTGCAGCTCTTTTTTCAGCTATGGACATATCGGCTATAATAAGACCGGTCATGATTTCGGAGACGTCTCTGATGGGATCAATGGTATCTAATGGGTGAAGGACATTTTCGTTTTCAAATGTTCGGACAACAAAAACAAGGGCTTCTACCTCGCGTGCGGTAGCGACCATTTTTGCATCAGAAGAATCATTAATATTTCCCGGTATATCGGCAAACTCAATATCTGCATACGTCGTCTTTTTAGGGTTATATAATGATACGAGCCAGTTGATACGTTCATCAGGCACTTTCACAACAGCGATATTTGCATTGATTTTGCTGAATGTGCCGACCGCTTTATTTGCCCCTGTAAGCGCATTAAAAACGGTAGTTTTACCTGATTGTTCTAAACCTATTATCCCTAATTTCATAGTGCCGTACTATAGCACAATACATGAAGATTGCGCCATAGTATTATGGGAATAAACTGAAATAGTACTCGTAAATAAGGTAATTTCATGTATAATGCTCGCTCAAAAGAAAGATGTGAGATATTATGTCAAATCAAAAAAGAAGAAAAAATGTTAGAAATTTAGCGATAATTGCGCATGTTGATCATGGGAAAACAACGCTTGTCGACGCGCTCCTTAAATATACGGGTACGTATGAGTTTAAGGAAGGCGAAGCGACTGTCATGGATTCAAATCCCCTTGAAAAAGAGCGTGGTATCACTATTTTATCTAAAAATGCTTCATTTCAGTTTAAAGGTGTACAGTGCAACATTGTTGATACGCCCGGACACGCTGATTTTGGTAGTGAGGTTGAACGTATACTCAAGATGGTTGACGGAGTTCTCCTCCTTGTTGATGCTGTTGAAGGGCCTATGCCGCAGACAAAATTTGTGCTGAAAAAATCTTTAGAGTTACATTTAAAACCAATTCTTGTCATAAACAAGATCGATCGTCCCAGTGCGCGACCGGACGAAGTAGCTGATATGACCTTTGATCTTTTTTGTGAGCTCAATGCATCAGATGAACAGCTTGATTTTCCTATTGTCTATGCTTCAGGAAAAGACGGGTATGCGACACTTGATCTTGATGAGCCGTGTGATTCAGTAAAACCGCTTTTAGAAACAATTCTTCATAGGGTACTTCCACCGATAGCTGATCCTGAACAGCCGTTTCAGATGCTGATAACAATGCTTGACTACGATTCATATGTCGGCCGGATAGCGATCGGGCGAATTTTTCATGGTACGATACGTTTGGGAGAACAGGTTTCATTAGTCAAACCTGACGGTAATGTGTCTCGTGGTAAGGCAACGAAGATCATGAAGTATGTTGGGCTTGCACGTGTAGAGACTGAAGAAGCGATAGCGGGAGATATTATCTCGATTGCTGGAATAGATGATGCTGAAGTTGGTGATACTCTTGCTTGTAGCATTAACCCGAAGGCGTTGCCGACAATAAAGATCGATGAACCGACAATATCAATGAATTTTTCACATAATACGAGCCCTCTTGCAGGGAGAGATGGAGGAAGATTTCTGACATCTCGCCATATACGTGAACGGCTCGAGCATGAAGCGATGATCAATGTCGGTATTAAAGTTGAAGAAGTAATGGGTGGGGAACGGTTTAAGGTTTCCGGACGCGGTGAATTGCATCTTGCTATATTGATTGAGACCATGCGCCGTGAAGGATATGAGATGGAAGTGTCACGTCCACAGGTTATTTTAAAGAAAGTAGGGGGAAAAACACTTGAACCGGTCGAAGAAGTGGTTGTTGAAGTCGATAGCGAATATCAAGGGGCAGTGATGCAGACCTTAGGATCGCGTAAAGCTGAAATAAAAGAGCTTAAAACAACTTCGAGCGGTACCAGCCATATGGAGTTTATTATTGCGGCGCGGGCACTTATCGGTTTTCGCAGTGATTTTCTTATGATGACACGCGGTACGGGTGTTATGTATCAGAATTTCTTTGAGTATCAGCCCTATAAAGGAGATCTTCCATCACGCCAAACTGGAGTTATGATATCACATACTGTAGGGGGAGCGGTAGCGTATGCTCTGTTTAATCTGCAGGAACGGGGGGAAATATTTATTCATCACGGAGATATGATGTATGAAGGAATGATTATCGGTGTGCATAATAAGGGTAGAGATCTTGTGGTGAATGCGATCAAAGGAAAAAAACTGACGAATGTTCGTGCGGTAGGGACTGATGAAGCTATACAGCTTATACCTCCACGTCAAATGACACTTGAGTTTGCGTTAGAGTTTATAGACGACGATGAATTAGTTGAAATAACAGGAAAACATATACGGCTCAGAAAATTATATTTAAATGAGATTGATCGAAAAAGAATGGGTCGTTCGCAAAGAGCAGATAATAAATAATGATGGGAGGAATATATGGTAACAGCAAAAGCACGACATATTTTAGTTAAGAATGAAGAAGAGTGTAGCAATATAAAAAACGAGATTTTAAGTGGATCTGATTTTGCTGAAATGGCGCGTAAACATTCACAGTGTCCATCAGGGCAAAAAGGTGGAGATCTCGGAGAATTTTCACCAGGTCAGATGGTGAGGCAGTTTGATGAAGTGGTGTTTTCTGAAGACGTTGATAAAGTGCACGGTCCGATAAAAACACAGTTCGGGTATCATCTTATTGAAATTACAGAGAGAAACGAATAGTGAGACTGGTGAAGTCGCAAGTAAAACTATGCGAATTCACCATAGTCGCCCTTAGGAAACTATGTAAAGTTTCCAAGGATTTGGTCCCCGAAGGGGAAACTATCCCCCCTGTTTTACGATTTTGGAGGCGAAGTCCGAGAAAATCTAGGGGGGGGGTACATTGAAAGAAACATATATGAAAAACAGTATTATTAAAGCAGCAGTGGTTTTTCTGGTTATTGTTGGCATGCAAGCATCTGTTGCTTTTGCGACAACTGCAAAGGCACGACACATTTTGGTTAAGAGTAGATATGAGTGCGAAAATATAAAAAACAATATTTTAAACGGAGCTGATTTTGCTGAAATGGCGCGTATGTATTCAACGTGTCCTTCAGGACGAAAAGGCGGAGACCTCGGAGAATTTTCACCTGGGCAGATGGTAAGAGAATTTGATGAAGTGGTATTTACTGAAGATATAGGAAAAGTACACGGTCCGGTTAGAACACAGTTTGGCTTCCATCTTATTGAAATTACTGAGAGATCAGAATAGTGAGACTGATAAAGTCGCAAGTAAAACTATGCGAAGTTACTATAGACGAATTATCCCCCTGCTATACACTGAGACTGTAAAACTCACAGGCTGAGTCCGAGAAATCTAGTGGAATTGAAGATCTAGGAATAAGCATGGCAATTGTAGTACATGAAGAGCGCCAATTAAGTATTTTTGAAAAATATCTAACTCTGTGGGTGATAGTGTGTATTGGGTTAGGTATTGGGCTCGGAAAGTTCTTTCCTGGAGCCGCAGTTTCATTAGATGCTCTGTCCTTTTATAAGGTATCGATACCAATTGCAATATGTCTTTTCTTTATGATGTATCCAATCATGGTAAAGATTGATTTTGGCGAAGTTATCAAAGCAGGAAAAACTCCCAAGCCGGTAATGCTCACTTTATTTATTAACTGGTTAGTTAAGCCGTTTAGCATGTTTTTCATAGCTACTCTATTTCTGGGTGTGCTTTTTAAGAAGTTTTTGCCGGGGACAGAGATTGTAAAGGGTGGTGCGGATGTAGAGCTCTATAGATCATATATTTCCGGTTGTATACTGCTCGGTATTGCGCCGTGCACTGCAATGGTGCTCATATGGGGGCACTTATCAAAAGGAAATGACGGGCATACGCTTGTTATGGTGGCAATAAATTCTCTTGCAATGCTTTTTCTGTATGCTCCTTTAGGCGGGTGGCTATTAGGGGTTAATAAAATGCCGATACCATGGCAGACCATTTTACTATCTGTTGTTATTTATGTCGGACTGCCGCTTTTAATGGGATATTATTCTAGAAGATGGATTATTGCTCATAAAGGATTTAAATGGTTTGAAGAAAAGTTTATTCATTATCTTACCCCTGTATCGATAGGGGCACTACTCGTTACGCTTGTTCTTCTCTTTTCACTTAAAGGAGAATTGATTATTGTCCAACCACAGGTCATATTTATAATTGCCATACCGCTTTTTATCCAGACATGCTTTATTTTTATTATTACCTATGCGCTTGCACGATGGTTAAAACTGCCATACAGAGATGCGGCACCATCAGCGCTTATCGGTGCAAGCAATCACTTCGAGGTAGCAATAGCTACTGCAGCAATGCTTTTCGGATTATCTTCGGGAGCGTCACTTGCGACGGTTGTTGGAGTATTAATTGAAGTACCGGTAATGCTTATGTTGGTAAGGGTATGTTTGAAAACAAGAAAAGCATTCCAATAAAACTAATAATCTCCACTTTATTGTTTTAGTACTCTGTAGTAGAATATCGAAAAGTGTTTTTCTGACGTTGCTATGTATTTTAATAGTATAGTATGGAACATATCTATGGATAAGCTTATCTACATTGCACTTGGTGGAGCGGTCGGTTCAGTTCTGCGGTATCTTGTCTCCGGAATATTCTACAGATATTCAAATGGTGTTTTCCCTTTAGGAACATTGGGTGTTAATCTTATAGGATCACTTTGTATTGGTGTTCTGTGGGGATTTTTTGAATCGGTGACAGTTTCAGTCAATGTGCGAAGCTTTCTCATGATCGGTCTTCTTGGGGCATTTACAACATTTTCTACATTTACCTTAGAGAATTTTCATTTGTTACGTGACGGTGAAATGAAAGTAACATTAATAAATATTCTTGTAAGTAATGTTCTTGGGATTATAGTTGTGTTTGCAGGTTATTTTTTTATTCGCAGTATTCTAAGTTTTGTAAAATAGAGAGGTGATTATATGAAACTACCGGAAGAAGGAACGCTACTAAGGATTTTTATTGGTGAAAATGATAAGTATCACGGAAAACCGCTTTATGAACAAATCGTGTTAAAGGCACGGGAATTAAAGCTTGCGGGTGCAACAGTAACACGAGGTATAATGGGTTTTGGCGTGGATAGTCATATGCACTCTGCGAAACTTCTCAGGTTATCAGAAGATATGCCGATCATAATCGAGATAATTGATATTGAAGATAATCTCAAGAAGCTTATTCTTTTTCTTGATGACGTTGTGTTTGAAGGATTAGTTACAATAGAAAAAGTAAAAATAATAAAATACCGCAATAGTTGATAGAATAGGTGAGTTTGCGGCTAAGGAAAAGGTCGGCACAGTGAGGAAAGGTTTGGGTGAAGATACATGAACAAGCGGCTCATATATAGAATAGCAATGCTTTTTATTGCGCTTGGTTTGCTAGAACTTGGCAATGAAGTGTTTGATATTCCTCATTATCTTTTCGGTTTTTCCGTAACGCCCGTTAACTGGCCGGAACTTTTCCTTGAAATTGCTTTAGCCGGATGTATCGGTATCTACGTAATGTATATGCTTAACTTTAACATTACTAAACGTATGATCATTGAAAAAGAGAGAGAAGCATTAATTGAGCAGTTGCAGGATGCAAACAAGCGGTTAGAGAAGCTTGATAAAGTAAAGACACAGTTTGTTGCAAATGTATCGCATGAGTTTATTAATCCTCTTACCGCGATGAGAATGTCTCTGGAATATTTTATGATGGATTCTACCGATCATATTACCAAGGATGAGAAACATACGATAGAGCTTGGTAAAAAATCAATTGATCGCTTGCTTCGATTGGTGGAGGATTTATTGGATGTATCAAAAATAGAGTCCGGTAAAGCAGTTTTGCGGAAAGAGACTATTGATGTAAAAGAACTGCTGGATGATATACTGTCTTTGTATAAAAACACCATGGCTCAAAAAGAATTAATACTCAATGTTGATATGCAAGATGATATTGGGAAAGTATGTGCTGACAGGGATAAACTCACAGAAATAATTATCAATATTTTTACGAACGCAATCAAATATACTCCTTGTGACGGCACTATAAAAATCAAGGCCAGTGGCAGTAAAGATGAGCTAAAATTTGAGATAAGTGATACGGGGCCCGGCATTCCTAAAGAATATTACGATAAGATATTTGATAAATATGAGCGGATCATTAAAGATAATCAGGAAGGAACGGGATTAGGTCTTCCAATAGCAAAAGATCTTGTAGAACTCCACAGTGGGAAGCTATGGGTTTCAAGTGAAATGGGAAAAGGAACGACATTTACCTTTACTCTCCCCCGAGCCCTAAAAGCTTAGCGCACGTAGTATAGTTTTTATTATTTTATAGCTTAAATGGAGGAGATATTATGCGAAAAAAAATTGTGGCAATAATAGGTAGTTACCGGAAGGATGGCATTACAGATCAGATCGTTAATAATGTCATGCAGGCAGCTGACCAAAATGGAGTTGAAGCGAAGAAAATACACCTGATAGATCGGCACCTTGAGTATTGCAGGAATTGCAGAACATGCACACAGGCTGAAGCAGAGAACGAACGAGGCAGATGCATCATTGATGACGATTTAAACGAAATATGCGATGAGATAGATAGCGCAGACAGCGTTATTTTTGCATCGCCGGTTAATTTTTCCACTGTTACCGCACTTATGAAACAATGTATTGAAAGATTGATAGGATATACATACTGGCCGTGGGGCGCGGCAATACCGAAAAGCAGGATAAAGAAAAAATATAAAAAGTCTTTAATTATCACTTCAAGCTCGTGTCCGTCATTTCTTGCAAAGATACTTATGCCAAATGCCCCCTATTTACTTAAAGAAGCGGCAAAGATGGTGGGTTCAAAAACTGTTAAATCACTGTATTTTGGTAAGGTGTGCGCTACTTCCGATCAGAAATTAACTGATAGACAAGTTAAAAAAGCTGTGTCTCTTGGCTCATGGCTTATAAGGGACTGAGAAATAATAATATGACAAATTTGGAGGCTCAGATTTGAGCCGTATGCAAGGCGCGTCGACGCTGGCGTGCCCTTCTGCGGCACGTCAAGGAGGAGTAACGAAGCAGACGGCCAACGATGTGCCTCCCCGAAGGGGCTGGCCGCTTTTGGGCTGCAACTGCGTCACTCATCGTTTGCGTATCGCAGGGGATACGCGGCGCTCTTCGTTCCTTGTTTCGCTCCAAAATCGACTCAGCCAAGTTGGTCATATTATTACTTCTAAGTCCCATAGGATTAGTTTTCTTACATGAAAGAAATATATGATAAAAGGTTTTAGGCATGTATGCCTTGTTGTTAAGGACATTGACCGGTCGATAGAATTTTATACAAAAAGACTCGGTTTTTCCTTGTGTAAGAAAGTTACCGTTAGCGGGCTTTATCCAGATTATCTTTTCCAAAGAAAAAAAGTAAGATTAACGTACGCTAAGTTGCACTCTCCGGAGCAGTCCAAAAAAAGTGAGCCTATGTTTGAGCTGCATTATTGGCATAATCCAAGATTTAGGCCGAGAGTGACATATGATCATATTGCGCTTACCAGCTCTGATCTTGATAATGAATATAAACGTCTTAAAAAGTGTGGCCTTACATTTATATCAAAACCAAAGAAAGCTCCGCATGGCGGAACAAAAGTATGTTTTGGGTATGATCCCGACGGACATTTGATTGAGTTTATGGAAGATATAAAGTAGAATACGTGCATATATTGTTGTAGTATTATTTCTCACATATGTTTAGAAAATAAACTATATAAAAATAGGTAGTTACCATGAAGAAAACAGTTTGTTATATTTTTATAGTTTTAAGTGTTACTATAGTTATCCAGTCTTGTGTATGGGGTGCAGAAAAATACTCTATTGGTAAAACAGATACGATACTAATAAAAAGTGATGTGCATTTTCCTGATGCACCGAGAATTTCTCATGAAGGTCCTCTTACGATCAATGATGCTCTAAAGATTGCTCTGCAGCATAATCCGAACATCAATAAGATGATACATGCAGTACAGCAATCAGTGTATATCCACTCGGCATCAACGAAAGAACGGCTACCGGTTGTAAGTACTGACTACAATTTTACCTGGTTTCAGAAGGGGCTTGATGGAGATTTTGATGGAGTAACCACTCCAATAGCATATACCACATCTTTTATGTGGGGCGCGCATGTGAAAATGCCTATCTATACCGGCGGTGCGCTTGCTTATAAAGAGAGTATCGCAAAATTCGGGATTGATGTTACGAGAATGAGGTTTTATGAAGCGAAAGCCGATCTCATACAAGAAGTCATTATTAATTATTTCAATGTGCTTAAATTACAGAATTATGTGAAAGTTGTTGCAGAAAACGTTGAGCGATTTACGCAGCATGAAGATATGACAAGAAAATACTTCAAGGTAGGTGTTGTTGGAAAGAACAACCTTTTGGAAGTGCAGGCCAAGAGAGCAAATGTTCAGCAGGATTTGATTGTTGCAGAAAAAGATCTTGTTCTCGCTAATGCCGCATTAAAAGTTAGTATGGGAATTAACATAGATTCAAAGTTTGAGCTTGAAGATATTACCACATATAAAGAACCGGACTTTTCTATTGATGAATATTATGAAGAGGCGAAAACACATAATCCGTCTCTAGTTGCTTTTACGTTCTTAAAAAAACGTGCAGAAAAAGCAATGGAGCTTGCCAAAACTCCTACCCGCCCAAAGGTAAACGCCGGATTAAGTTATTATCGACATGGAAGAACAGTTGCTTTAAAAGGAGATGATTTTTTCACCAACAATATATTGATGGGAACAGTTATATTTAAATGGGATATTTTTGACTGGTTTAAGGCTCGTGATCATGTGATGGCAAATAAGGAGGAAATCGAGCAATTGATCGAAAATCAAAAAATTATCGGCCAAAAAATATTTCTTGATATAAGGCAAGCGCATCTTAATATGCTTGCGGCAAAAAATAAGTTTTCGGTAGCTGAAAAGGGTATAGAATATGCGGAAGAAAATTATCGTATTACCAGTTTGCGGTATGAGGAACGTGTTGCGAGATCTACGGAGGTTAATGATGCGCTCGTGTTAGTTCGTAAGTCGAATTTTAATTATTATAAAGCGTTTTTTGAATATAATGTTGCATTAGCAAAGCTTGAACGGGCGACAGGTTCATCTATACATATGGACCTTTCTATAAAAGATAAGAAATAATGTTGATAAGATATATAAGAAAGAGGTAAGTGATGCATTCAAAGAATATTGTCTCTATTGTGCTGTGCGCGATATTTCTCATTTTAATAGGATATGGAGTATATGTGTTTACCGGAATGTATTTTCAGAGTCAGAAGCTGGGACGTCAGTTTGTAGAGGTGAGCGGAAGAATAGAAGGTAAAGAATATCATGCGGCGACAAAGGTTGCCGGAAGAGTTGACGAATTGTACGTAAAAGAAAGCGATACAGTAAAAGCAGGTCAGATAGTAGCATTGATATATTCCGAACAGCGTGAAGCTATGCTGGGGAGATCAGAAGCTCGATTAAAAGAAGCGCAAGCAAATCTTGAACTTGCTGAGTTGGAATATGAGCGCTACAAAAAGCTCTATGAAGAGAATGCTGTTCCAAAAATGGAATTTGATCACGTTAATAATAGATATACCCTCAAAAAAGAAGCAGTTATAGGGGCGCAAAAAGAAGTTGAGAAAAGACAGGCAGACTTAAAGGATCTAAAGATTGTTGCGCCAATATCTGGTACGGTTGTTACAAAGATTGTTCGTAAAGGTGAGGTTATTGCTGAAGGAACACCCATTATATCGATTATCAATATGAACGAACTGTATTTAAAAGTATTTTTAGCAACCGATAAGGCAGGAAAAGTATCGCTTGGAGATCAAGCGAAAATATATCCTGACAGTTACCCTGATGAAGCATTTGATGCGTATGTAAATAAGATTGCTCAAAAAGCTGAGTTTACCCCTAAGAATGTAGAAACCAAGAGCCAACGAGCTAAATTAGTGTTTCAAATTAAACTGAAAGTGATAGATAACACTGATTCTCGGTTAAAACCAGGGATGCCTTCGGATGCGGTAATAAAAATAGATAAAGCTGTTTCCTGGGATGTGTACAAGAAATAATAGTGTTGTTTCATGACGAATGCTGGTTATTCTTGCCCCTTTCAGTGGGAGGCTTTTATGAGTTCTGTTATTCATGTTAACAATGTATCGAAGAGCTATAAAGATGTTCATGCTTTATCACACGTTTCTCTCACCGTACGCCAAGGACAAATTTTCGGTCTTATTGGTCCGGACGGTGCAGGAAAAAGCACCCTCATTCATACCGCTACCGGTGTATTGCAGTTAAAAGAGGGAGAAATTACCGTTCTTGGTAAAAATGTCTCTCGTGATCCTGAAGGTGTTAAATCAGTAATAGGTTTTCTCCCTCAAGGGCTAGGTTTGTCGCTCGCAGCCGAGCTCAGTATAGAGGAGAATATTGATTATTTTGCTGAGATTAACCATGTTCAGAAGGACGTCCGCGACCAGAGAAAAAAATTACTTTTAGAAAGCACGCAGCTTGACCCATTTCGAGATCGTGAAGCAAAAAACCTTTCCGGAGGCATGAAACAAAAACTCGCTTTATGCTGCACACTCATACACGAACCAGAACTAATATTTCTTGATGAGCCGACGACCGGTGTTGACCCTATATCACGACGAGATATTTGGACGCTGATAAATACTATGGTAAAAGAAAAAGGTCTTACCGTGTTTCTTACAACATCATATATGGATGAAGCCGCACGATGTCATCAGATATGTCTCATGCATCGTGGAAAAGTAATTGCAGAAGGGACGCCTGACACATTGCCATTACAGCTTGAAGGATCGTTTATCGAAGCTTCCGTAGCTAATCAGCATGAAGCGTTACGGAAAATGAGAGATATCCCCGGAATAAAGGTAATGTATGCAATGGGGGACAAGCTAAATATCATATATGAAGGTTGCACTATAGAATCAATCGTGCAACATGCCGGTGGTGTCGGGGTTGTATTTGCATCTGTCACTGAAGGGAAGGCTGGTATTGAAGATGTATTTCTTTCAAAGATCACAGAAGGAGAGACCGGTATTAAAGAAAAAGCTTTTGATGAGTTCTTTTCATCAGGCAAAGATGATTCTGTAAATGTGTCTTGCCAGAACAAACAAGAGACTGACATGATTGTTGCCGAAAAGCTTGAAAAGAAGTTTGGTAAATTTGTCGCGGTAAATCGAATTGACTTTAATGTTAAGCAGGGTGAAATATTCGGATTTTTAGGGCCAAACGGCGCGGGTAAAACAACAACGATCAAAATGCTCTGTGGTTTGTATCCGCCGAGTTCCGGTAAAGGTATTATTTCTGGTCTTGATCTCTTTAAGAACCAATTCAAAATAAAAGAAAGTATTGGATATATGTCACAGAAATTTTCTCTCTATAGAGACTTGACCGTGGCGGAAAATATTGAGTTATACGGCGGGATATACGGGGTTGAGTCGCGGGAATTGAAAAGAAGAAGAGATCTGATATTGCAAATTGCTGACTTGGAAGGTGAGGGAGACACCATTACGGGAAGTTTGCCTATGGGTATTAAACAAAGGTTAGCGCTTGGATGCGCGATTATTCATAAGCCAAGATGTATTTTTCTCGATGAGCCAACTTCAGGCGTTGATCCTATTGCGCGAAGAAAATTCTGGGATGTTATCTATTATTTATCGAGAAAGATGGGCGTAACAATACTTGTTACCACGCATTATATGGATGAAGCTGAACATTGCGATAGGTTATCGCTCATGACACACGGCAATATTGTCGCTTTAGGAACTTCACAGGGATTAAAAGATAAAGTTAATAGCCAGATTGGTTCTCTTTTACAGATTAAAACAAATGATGTTTTTGCATCGGTAGAGATACTAAAACCATTGTTTCCCTATTGTTCTGTATATGGACCGTATGTGCATTTATATACTCATGACGAAACGCAGGCCAGAAAATCGATACAAGATATGCTTTTGAAACAAAATATTGAGATTAAGGATATTCGCAGCTCAAGTATTCCGTTTGAAGATGTGTTCGTTTATTTTTGCGAGCACTCTCAAAAAACCGCGGGAATAACAGTCTAATAGAGGGTATATGTTTTCATTGAGGCGATTTAATGCGGTAGCTAAAAAAGAGTTTCTTGAAATAAAGCGCAACAAGCTTTTCTTTGTGCTGACAGTTTTAGCGCCGATAATCTTATATTTTCTTTTTGCATACGGGTTTCCGCTAAGTTCAAAGCATATCCCCACAGGTGTTGTTGATTTGGATAAAAGCGCGAAAAGCAGAATGCTCATCGATACATTTTCCTGTGCAACGGATTTATTCAATATAAAAATGGTTGGAAGCACCTATGCCCCGCTTGAAAGAGAGATGGATCTAGGTAATTTAAGACAGATTATAGTTGTTCCATCAGGGTTCTCAAAGGATATTTTAAGAAGTAAGCCGGTAACAGTGCAAGTGCTCATTGATGGTACGTACCCGAATATGGCTAATATAAATAGTGCATACGTTGAAGCTATCATAACAGCATTTAGAATGCAGGTGCTTCAAGAATATTTTTTGAAGAAACTTGGATCTCAGGGCGCTGTGTATATGCCTATTGATGTTATGGTCAGCGGATGGTATAACCCGTCGTTTAGAAGTGAAGATTTTATTCTTCCCGGGATCATTGCAATGGTGTTGATGTTTTTTCCCCCTATGGTCGGGGCAGTGTCTCTCGCAAAAGAAAAAGAAACAGGATCGATACTTAATATGTATTGTTCGCGTATTACAAAAACGGAATATTTGCTTGGAAAAATGTTCCCTTATGTTGTTATTTCATATATCAATTTTGCGCTGTTTTTTGTGTTATCGATATTTTTATTCAATGTGCCAATGCGTGGCAGCATAGTTCTCGTACTGATTGTTTCATTCTTTTTTGTTGCTACAGCCATTGCGGTAGGTCTGCTTGTTGCGGTACTGGTAAGTACTCAGGTTGCGGCAATACTTATTACAACCGTAGTAACATTAACACCGTCATTTCTCTATAGTGGTTTTATGGTTCCCGTGCAGAGTATCAGCCAAAATAGCAGGTGGATGTGTTACAGTTTGCCGGCAACATATTACATTGATTTTATGCGAAAGATAATGGTAAAGGGCGCAACGTTTGCATATGTTAGGCTGGATACTATTGCAATAATTATTTTTTGTATCGGGATATATGTTCTCTGTATTAAGCTTTTTAAAAAAAGGGTTGGTTGACATATGTTTTTTAGGATGTATTTATTGATGAAAAAAGAATTTCTGCAATTTTTCAGAAATATACCGCTATTAGTTATTGTCCTCTATTTTGCGACATTTGACATATATTCTGCCGGTGAAGTATCAATGGATGTGAAAGATTATCCCATTGCAGTATATGATCTTGATGATTCAGAACAAAGCCGGGATGTTTTGACTGTAATTCGTGAACCTTTTTTTGATATAACCCATATTATTACCAATGAAGATGAAATAACTGATCTTATTGAAAAGGGTACGGTATCTGTTGTTATAGTGTTTCCAAAGAATTTTGGGAAGAAAATAGCGTCGTATAGACCGGCCCAAATGCAGGTGATTCTTGACGGATCAAACAGTAACTCGTCCGAGCTTGCACTGAGATATATCAGCAATATCATATACGGATACGGTATGGATATACTGGTCACTAAATGGAAGATGTCGAGTGTGACAAAAAAGATTGTGCCGTATGTGAGTTCGTCTATACGCTATATGTATAATGAGAATTTATCGGATAGGTGGTCGTTTTGTATGCAGGAATTTTTTATGTGTATAACACTTATCGGGATCATGCTTACCGCAACAGCCATGGTGAACGAAAAACAGTTTGGAACCATAGAACAGCTTATGGTTACACCGCTGAGGACTCATGAGATAATGATCTCAAAGATCGTTCCGATGATCGTTGTTCTTTTTATTACATCTTTTATCGCAGTGTTTGTAATTCTAAAAGCTGTAGTGGGAGTACCGATACGGGGTGATATTTGGTCGTATTTTCTGGTATCGATCATTTACTTCTTTTCAATTACCGGTTTGGGGCTCTTTATATCTACGTTATCAAATAATCTTTCCGAAACAGTCTTATTCTCATTATTAGTCCTTGTGCCGGTAATGTTTTTATCGGGTGCATGGATACCGCTTGAATCAATGCCGGGATGGATGAGATTTATAGTTTATTTTTCACCGCTTAAGTATTATCTTGATTTAGTAAATGGAATATTCTTGAAAGGCAATACGCTTTTACTGATGTGGAAAGAAGTGGTGAGTCTTATTGTGCTTGGCTCCACAGTGTTTTTTTTAGGGGCTATACGCTTTAGAAAAATATTTCAATAACCTTCTCAACCCCTTAGAAATAAGATCATTGTTAAAGAATTAAATACTGAACAAATAAAAAAACTTGTACAGAAATAGTACAGTATTAGCGTAAAGTATATTTTTTAAGTGCTTGATACACATGGACATTATAAAGATATGTTGTCATAATGCCATGAAAGTATGAGTTGTGTTAATACTTGTAAATCTTCTAGGAACATCTGAAAGGAGTGTGTTATGCAGTATAATAAAACAAGAAAAATATTTTCACTTAATTCCAGTATAATTGGGATACTATTTTTTGTGTTTGTATTGCAATGTGGGTATGTAAACGCGGCAACGCTTGATGCAAGTAACGATACTTTAGATAACACTGGGGCGACAACGGCAAGCTCGACGTATGTAGATGTAACAGGTTTTTCTACTACGGCAAATTTGCCTGGGGGATTGCACAGCGTGTTAGCGATAGCAACATTTTCCTCTCAGAGTGGTGGTCTCGGAGGATCGCGGGTGGGTTCGTGGCGTTTAACTGATGGCACAACTAATTCAACCGGAGTAAGCCGTTTTTTAAGCGGGGCAAATGATCTGGGACTCGTTTCAGCCGTAAGTGTTTTTTCGGGTGTGTCCAATACCGATACAATTTCGCTTCAGCATCAGAGTACCGCATCAAAAAGTGTTACAACGAGAAGCGGAAATCTCGTCGTTATACCGCTTACATCGTCTGATTCGAGCGTGGTGCTTAATAGTGGAATGAAAAATAATGCAGCCGCATATGATAATACTTCGGAATCACTCACAGCGGTAACTGGTTTAGCCACAAGCGTGGCGCTTGCCAGTGCGGGTAAAATTGCGGTTTTTTGTACTATAGAGACGGAAACGGGTGATACAGGTAGCGGTGCAAGAACAGGTACATGGGACCTGCAGGTTGAAACCTCACCTAATTCGGGTACATATAGCACTATCGGTAGTTCTACACAGAGATATTTAAGCGGCACCAGTGATACCGGTTCTGTAACACTCATGGCTGTATCCGATCAACTATCAAGTACGGGGACTTTTAATGTTCGCGTACGGACATCGACAGACGATGCAGGAAAATCTATCATCACACAAAATGCTACATTAGCTGCTGTGACTCTTTCGGATAGCGGTGCAACCGGCGAACATTTTGAATCGTTTCAAGCCACAGTTGCATCGGATACGACAAATAGCACCACTTTAACAAATGTAGCTGGATTGTCGCCAAGCCTTACGCTAGATGAAGCTGGAAAAGTGTTTGTTGGCGCGCAGTATAATCTTGAGATTGTTACCAGTTCGGATATTGATGCGACAACCGCTGTTGGTTTTAGTACGTATACGGATCAGTCTCAGGGCCGGTATATCGCAAAGACAACAGGAGAGATCGGTAACGGATCATCCGTTGGGTTAACAGGAAGTCTAGCTGCGGGGACATATGATGGTAATTTACAGTATGCTGTAGGAGATGTGGCGGACACTTTACAAATGACAAACCCCAACCTTATCGGTTTTGCAATGAACAGCGTGCCTGAACCGTCGACGTATGCACTTTTTGGTATGGGTATATTGGGGTTCTTTATAGCGGGAAGAAAACGTTTTATAAAGAAATGATGGTTGGTGTTGTTTAGAGATTAAAAAGAAAGCGCTCCAAATTATTTGGGGCGCTTTCTTTGTCTTTATAGAGATACCGCCGTAGGTATTTATTTTTTCCAGTTGTCATACTTATTTTTAAGATCATTGGCTGTTTCTTTTATCGAATCTTCAGTATCTTTTTTCATTTTTGCTAAGAGATCTTTAGCTTTTTCCGATTCGGTGTCCAATTTCGTTAATACATGGTTCAAGACGGTTGTCGCGTCATTATAATCATTAGATTTATAAAACTCTTTTGCTTGTACAATAAGAAAATCGACTTTTTTATTTGTTGTCTCCATTGTCTCGGATATTTCGATTGCTTCAGCTCCTGAAGATGCTTTTTTTGTTCCGCATCCGTTCAATGAAACGGTTGCCATCATGGCTACCAAAAGTGCTGCAACAAAATATTTATTCATGGTTCCTCCTTTTTGTTTTTACATTCTAATAATAATATCAGTATAAATCAATCACGAATGTGCTGCAGGCACTAATTTAATACGTGCTGCCAGGTTTTTGAAAATGCGAGTAGTATTTTGAATATTGAGGATGAAAGATATCCTGATAGAACAAATATTTTTCTCTTACCGGTTTTATCGGACCAGTACCCGCAAAACACCTTTAAGATGCTGGCAATATTGTCGCGTATCCCGCCAATGATACCAATTATGATCCCTGTCCCGCCTAACGCTGTTATGAACATTGGCAAGATAGGGGTTATCATCTCGCTACTAAAGTCATTAAAGAAACTAATGACACCGAGGAGTAAGACATTTTTGCTTATACCTTTGAAATAATTAGGTTTCATAGCGTGTTTATTGTAGGTTGAGCAATATTTATTATGTAAGTCGGTAAGTATAGCACATATAAATAGTATGTATTGAGTGTAATTATTTGTATAGGGAGTAAAATTCTTATTTCAGGTTTGTGTGATAAGGTGTATAATGTACGTGTTATTGAAATGAAGTATATCCCACAAAACGAAAGGGGGTTGCGATGCTCTTATTAATTAAAATAATAAGCATTGTTATTATTTGTTTTGGTATTACATTTGTTATAAGTCCTAAGATGTTGAAGAAGTTTGTGCTTAATATGAAAGAAGGTAATAAGCTTTACACAATTGGTGTAATAAGAATTTTTGTAGGGACTATATTGTTGCTTTCCGCTTCAAATTGTAAATGGGAAGGCGTGATAATTGTTATCGGTATTTTGCTTCTTATAGGTGGTATTAGTATTTTTGCTATGGGGCTTGAAAGGTGCAGGAACGTACTTGATTGGTACCAGGAAAGGTCAGAGCCATTTTTAAGACTTGTTGCCTGTTTGCCGATACTTGTTGGTATATTGATTCTTTATTCTGTATAAAGAACATAAAATTATAGTATATATAAGGTAAGGAGCACTGCAATGAAAAGAGCAATACTTTTGGTAGCCTTGTTAGCGTGTATAAGCTGTGCCGGATGTAAATGTGGTTGCGGTACGAGTGGTGAAAAAACAGTAAATGATCCTGCATTACAGGAATTAAGCAATGAAGTCAGAGATGACCAAGTCATGGATGAGGATGCCTAGAGCCACAAAACCACCGGTGATTATCTATAAAAAAGATAAGAAATAGAATTCTACTCGAGCACTCATAACTTGCAGAAAAATTAGCAGGTCAATACTTCTGTTGTATATTGTGTTTCTAGCTCGATATTCTTTATGTAGAGTTCTTTACCTATCTGAGTAGGTGAGCCGAGCTCTCCGCATTTTGGGCAATTGAAAGTATTGTTATTGCATTCGAAATTTTTATTGCATTTGGTGCAATGCAGTTGTGTTTTTACAAAACTAACCAGAAGTTGTGCGTCTTCAATGGATGTTCCTTGCGCGAGTGTTTCAAAGTGAAGCCTTAATGAACTTTCTTCTACACCCGAATGTTGCCCTAAAACAACAGCCACTTCAGTTACTTTAGATGCATCATTATTTCGTGCCGTATCAAGGATTTGGTTGATGAACTCAGAAACGATATGATATTCATGCATGGTGGTATGTATCCTCCATCTTACCTGTTCCAGGTTTAGTGTATGTATTGTCCAGGTGAAGACATTTTTTCGGACAATGCTCAACACAACTTCCACAAATAATACAACGAAGCCTGTTAATTTTCCACATTTTTTCTTCTTTTATTACCGAAATTGCCTGCGTAGGGCATTTTTTTTCGCATATTCCACAAAAAATACATTGCGAAACATCAATACAGAGTGTTCCGCGCGTATTTTTATATTGCGTGCGAAGCGGGCCAAAAGGATATTTTCTTGTTACGGGTTTTTTGAATAAACTTTTCAAAGTTGTTTTTGTCATGCTAAAAAGTGGCATAGTTATCTCTCCATACAACTAATACAGGGATCAATAGTTAGTATAAGTAATGGAACATCGGCAAGCTGGCATCCTGCAAGCATCTTCACAACTGCGGGAATATTCGCAAATGTCGGTGTTCTGATTCTTAACCGTTCTAAAAAATTACTTCCATTAGCTTTTGCGTAATAGATGACTTCACCGCGCGGTTGTTCTGTTCGGGCAAAGAATTCACCGTTAGGCGTACCGGTTACTTTTGTTTCTATAGCTCCTGATGGAATCTTTTCTGCAAGCTGTTTGATTATCTCGATCGATTGAAATATTTCTCTAATTCTTACTTTGCACCTGGCATAACTGTCTCCGGTCGTTTCAATGAGCGGCTCAAAATCAATTGCGTTAAATGCCGCGTATCCTAGAACACGCATGTCTTGTGGAACACCGCTTGCGCGAAGCGTTGGCCCGACTGACCCAAGATCATACGCTTGCTCTTTTGTTACGATACCGGTACCCAAAAGACGGTGTTTTACCGTGCTGTCATTTAAGAATACATTGGTGATATCAGTAATATCTTTTGCGTAGTCTTCCAGTTTTAGAACAATAGCCTGTAATGTATCAGTATCGATATCTTTTCTCACGCCGCCAATTTTACACGAACCGAATATTACACGACCGCCGGTTGTCTCTTCAATGATATCAAGTATTTTCTCTCGGATTCTCCACGCGTTCATAAAGAGATTCTCAAATCCAAATGCGTCCGCGAGAAATCCTAACCACATAAGGTGGCTGTGTATTCGTGAGAGTTCTGACCATACACTGCGTAGGTAATGTGCCCGGGGAGGGACATCGACGGTCATGATTTCTTCGATAGCGATGCAATAAGTCATGCCGTGAATAAAACTGCATATGCCGCATATTCTTTCCGCAACATACACAAAGTCATGAAAATCTTTTTTTTCTACAAGCTTTTCAAGTCCACGGTGAATAAAGCCCACCGAAGGAATAGCTTCAATAACTGTTTCATCCTCTAAAACAAGATCGAGATGTATGGGTTCCGGAAGAACAGGGTGTTGTGGCCCAAAGGGCATTATTGTGCGTTTTCCCATGAACATTATTCCTTTTTAGTAATATTAAAAGGTGTTTTTAGTGACATGCGGTAAAAATTCCCTTTGTAGTCGAGTGCTAAGTCCTTAACTTTTATTCCGAAAAGATCATGGATTTCATTTTCATACAGAAACGCAGACCAGTATATGTTGCTTATGCTTGGTAATTGGGGATTTGATAAAGGAATCTGCAATCGGATGCTGGTAAATTCGTAGTCTTTATCAAAAGAATATGTCAGCTCAAATGTATCAAGCTTTGTGCATGATATTTGTATAAGGCGATATCCTTTATCATGATATTCTTTTACGCTTTTAAGTAAATCATCTTTTTGTATTGTGGCAAGTTTTTGTTCTTCTAACATGAGCGCTCCTTACGTAACGTATTCTTTTGTGCCAATATGGTGAGGCTCTGACTAATGCCGTCAATAATTGCTTCAGGCCGTGCGGCACATCCGGGAACATTAATATCTACCGGAAGCACGGTATGTACACCGCCACCAACATTATAACATTCGGAGAAAATACCTCCTGATGTTGCACAGACACCAATTGCTACGACAACTTTTGGTTCAGGCATCTGTTCATAAATAGTTTTTACAACACTTTTATTTTGTTCGTTTATCGCGCCGGTAATAAGGAGAATATCTGCATGCTTGGGATTTCCCGTATTAATGATCCCGAGCCGTTCGACATCATAAACTGGGGTTAAACAAGCGACAACCTCAATATCGCATCCGTTACAGCTTGAGCCGTCGTAGTGGAATACCCACGGTGATTTTTTTAGTGATGACATAATACGGTTACCTCATTACATAATATACAATCATTACATTAATAAATCCACATATCATACTAATAAGCCAACAGCTTTTGAGCATGAGCTGCCATTTAATTCGAGCGGTTGTATTATCAATTAAAAGTACTAATGAGAAGATGCAGGATGCTGCTATGAGTCCAAAGACAGGATAGCACCCGAAAAACAAATACACTATACCAAACATAATAATGCTGTCGTACCAATGAGCAATTTCAATCATTGCCAGTGCCTTACCTGAAAATTCTGTCGTTAAACCTTTTACGAGTTCCTGGTGTGCATGATGAGATGTTGAAAGATCAAACGGTGATTTTCTGAGCTTAATGACAAGAGTGAGAATGAGCGCGATAAGGAGGCCTGGTAAATAAAGAAATAGTGCTTGGGGCGAAGTAATTATGTGTGAAACATGAAAGCTTTTTGTTGTTAGATACATGCCAATTGCACAAAAAATAAGTGTAGGCTCAGAAGACATGATTTGTATGAGTTCACGATGTGCGCCTATAGTGCTGTAAGGAGAACTTGCTTTAAAAGCGCCGAGAACGAGAAAAATCTCAGCTAAGGTAAGTGCGAAAATAACCAGTAAAAGATTTTCTCCTGCGAAAAATATTACACCGGTAAAGATTGTCATTATAAGATAAAAAAGGATGTACAGATTTTGTGATCTTCTCACAACAAGTGTTTCTTTTTGCAAAAGTTTAAAAAAGTCATAAAACGGCTGTATGATTGGGGGGCCTACTCTCCCTTGCATGCGAGCAGTAATTTTTCGATCAATACCTGAGAGAAGTCCCCCAAGAATCGGGGCGCCAATAATATATATGAGAACAATAATGAGTTTTGTCATAGCAATGAAAGTCCTACCATTAAGAGTGTGAGAATCAATGTAATAATGACCGATGGTTTAGATAATATTTGAGCACCAAAGTAATTTTGCATGTAATAGTTTTCCATGCTCATATTCTTTATTGAACCGGCCGCGCCATAAAACTGGTTATCTGATTCTGTGTTCGCGCCGCCAAGATAAGGCTTTGTAACCCTTACTTTCTTTCCGTAATAATAAAAACTGAGCGGGAAGAGCAGAACCATTGCAAGCATGGTTATCATGATAAGAATGTTGTCGTAGCCGAGGGTTACCGGTGAACCGTACATTTCAATGAGATAGGGTTCGATGAGTATGTTGCATATAAGGGGGAAGAAAAGACAAAGACCGACAGTGAGAAATGAAAGTGTCATAAGAGAATACATTTCACTTTTTGGTGTGTCATGCTCAATATTTGTTTTAGTTTCGGTAACAGTAATTAAAGTGCCGATCCATTTTATCCAGAAGAAAATAGTTGCGGCTCCGCCAAATACAACAAAGACACAAAATAAAGGGTTATAATCAACAAGCGCTTTTAGTGCAGCCCATTTGCTGATAAGCATGCCAAACGGTGCAAGAAACATTCCTGCCATACCTATTTGCATCATGATCGATATTTTTGGCAGGCGAAGTATAAGTCCTGACATATCTTCAATTTGAATACTGTGAATCTTGTTTTCAACGGTACCGACGCAAAGAAACAGAAGACATTTTGATACTGCATGAAACATTATGAGGAGCAATGCAGCCCACATTGCTTCTGCAGTACCGATACCTGCGCAGAGAACGATTAATCCAAGGTTGGCAATAGTTGAATATGCAAGAACGCTTTTAGAAGATTTCTGCGCAATAGCAATCAGTGAGCATACTAAAAATGATATTCCGCCAATAAGGGCGATAATAAATCCTGTATAAGTATTCTGAAAAATAGGGCAGAAGCGTAACATTATGTACACACCTGCTTTAACCATGGTGCTTGAATGTAACAGGGCAGATGATGGAGCTGGTCCTGCCATTGCGCCTAAAAGCCAGGATGAGAATGGCAGTTGCGCCGCTTTAATGAGGCCGGATACGCAGATAAGGGTTACGGGTATAAGCATGGTAACTTTACCCATAGCGATCATCTTGTCCAGTTCGATCACTCCTGATGTATTACTGAGGTATATGATTGCCAGTAGAAATGTTATGCCCCCTATGATATTTAGTTCGAGAGCCCAGAAAGAATTTCTTCTTGCCTCATCCGTTTGTTTGTATCCGATCAGGAAGAAGGAACTCAGAGTTGTGATCTCCCAGAAGAAATAGAGCCATTTAATATTGTTTGAAAACACTATGCCGAACATTGCCGAGAGAAACACGAATACGACAAAAAACAAAAAATTTCTGTTATCTTTTAATTCTTTATGGTTATTGTGCAGTTCTTTCATATAGCCAATAGAATATAATGCGACAAGCCCGCCAACAATGCCGACAATGAGCGCCATAATGATTGAGAATCTATCGACAAAAAGATTGTTGGTAGTAACTATTTTTTTTGTGCTGAGAAGTTCAAAAATGATCATGATCGATGTTTGAATAGATATGAGTATATAGGTGAGTGGTCGTTTATGCTTAATGCCCGTAAACAAGACATATCCTGCGAGTGCTATCTCAATAACTATCATGAGAGGTTGAATGAATGCGTATTGTGCCGGATAAAATAGTAGCTCTTTATGGTAATGTGTTCCCAGAAGAAAGAGTGTCCCGCATATAATAATAAAAACTGAAGCGGTGATTATGGTGTTGCGGAATGAATCGTGTTTGGCGAAGAGAATGGCGCACGCGATTACCAGCGGAAACAAAATGAGAAAAATCAATATGTGCATTGTCTTCCCATGGCACGAAACTGTTATTATAGTTATTAATAAACCGGCATCATTGTATAACTATGCATAGCGCGCTACAAGAAAAAAGTGCTTACGCACTCGTTGATACTGGCGATGTAGGTCTCTGGGGGAATAACTCTAATGTAGGTGGAACATAGTCTTTAAACATATGCGTCAACCCGAAGAGTTCCAAAATATGAGGTAAATAGGTGCGTTTCAATTTGCTTTTAATTTTATTTGTGAGTTCTTTATTATGCAGCAGGCCGGTATAGCGAAATGTGCTGAGACATTCATTCTTTATCAGTATCCCTACAAATCGTGTTGTGATATTGACAAAACTATCTATATCATTAATGGCCCTCATTCGTGTTAGCCTTTTTCTGAGGTTTTCCTTGAGGCGGATCTCGCCGAGTTTTTCGAGTCTATAGAGGCAAAGATAGAGCGTAAATCGTGCTAGCAGTTCTTCTTCTGCTCTCAATTCAAGGATTGTATTCTCATCAATGTCCGGTCTCCATTCATGAGACTGCTGAAGTTCAGTGTACATAAGCCGTGCAAGCATATGCCCGAGTATTTCATGCACAATATCAAAGTTGATTACGTCAGGGTTTATTGTTGCTACCGTGTCGCCGTCTTCTGTTGGTGCGACAGACAGTGTGCTTAAATCAACGAAAAGAAAAGTTTTACCCTCATGTGTGGTAAATAATTTAGCGCTAAATCGGGGAATATCAACGCCAGTCTGTGTGGCACTATTGACAAATCTCACCGGAGGGATCAATTGCTCTAAAGATATGTTCATTGCGGCGAGATATTTTTTCATATCAAGAATGTCTATGTAGTGTTCTAAAGTGTCTCTCAAATGTTTTTCTGTTTGATGCATCTCAACACTTTTATTAAACAGTTCAAAATCTAAACGATGTCTTTCGTAAGGAGAGGCAACCGCTGCTTTTGCCGCTTGTGATTCTGCCCGTTCCGGCATAGTTTCGATAAGATGAGCAAATGAGATCAACTCTTTTTCAGCTAATTCAAATGCGCGTTTTTTGATTACATCAGTATCATAGCCGGCATACGACATAAGGAGATCGTACTCCGAAACAAGTATTATAGGCTTTACATTGTCTCGAGGAGTGAGCCAATGCATGATATTCGGTGTTGTGAATATAGCGGTAGGTATGTTGTACACCCCGCTCGCAAGATGACTCATGCCGGTATCGAGCGTTACAAGCCCGCTTGTTATCCCTAATATATTATTAATATGCGGGTAGACATTCATTCGCGGCATAATGATATTGTCCTTAGCTTCAGGTAATTCCTTTTGTACGAGTTTTACAATATCATCGACATAGAAGGTGTCTCTATCCATCTCTCCACCGTGTGTGAAAAGAAAATAGGCGTTGTCAGTATTTTTGATCAGTGTTGCAATCAAATGTGCCCATGTTTCTCTTGAAAGTAGATGCCGCTGTGTTACTGCGTAGACGTTTATTACTATAATTTTACGTGTAGGATCGAAGGATCGATCTGGGGCAGAGGAATGAATAAATTCTCTAACCATTGCTAGTGCACCAACCGATTCTTCAATGGTGAGCTCGATTTTGGGTAAAGTACTTTTATCGATGTCCAGTCCGAGTCGTTTGTATAGCTCCATTGCAAAAAGCCATATGCCGCCTGGCGGGAAATTTCCTGATGGGGTTAATGTCTCAATAATTTCCTGCTTTCCGGTAACAGTATATGACTTTCCTTCCCGGTCCCAGTAAAGAGTGTCCTCTGGTATTCTCCATAAATCTGGGCCCAGAGCAGACGAGAACCGAATAGCGGATTCTACGACAAGCACATGCGGCATCCTGAAGTTCTCCTGTTGTTCAGGGTGGCCGAACAGTAAAAACCGAGATTTTTTTGTCGTATCAACCACAAGATCTATCTTTTTATCCTTAATAAAATTCAGGAAATGTTCGCTTGATGAGAGGCTTGTTATATTGCTTAAAAAGTAATCTTTCCATTCGTTCTTAAAGTAAGACCAGTTCTCAATATCTTCAGGGGAGCGGGGAATGGGCTGTATTTTTCCTCTAAATTGCCGGGCGCGGTAAATTTCGGGGAAATGCGAGCCCACATATATAATAGCTTGAGGGTATTTTTTGTGAAGACCGGATACAAGAGACCATAAGTTTATTATATCTTCACCTAATTTTGCGCTTTCAGGTGTTTTATCAATGAGACCAAACACAATAATATGCTTTATGTCTTCCTTTGGTATCTTATTGAGAGGATATGATATGGAAGGTTTTTCCTGACGAATTCTTTGGGCGATCTTACCAAGTGGTGCGGGAACTGTCTTTTGTTCTGGGCTGTCTTTCGTTTCTTGAAACAGAGAAGGTGGAGCGAGTGATTTTTTTGCATATATATCATAGAATTCTGAATAACCAGGAGTTTCTGAAAACAAAATGAATGCAATAAAGATAACGGACGTCACCTTTAGACAACACACCACCGACCCAAATATGTTATTTGGAAGCTTTTCTCTCATAAATACTCCTGTTGTATGTAATTATAATTATAAACTATATAACAGGTTATGTCAAGGTAGTGAGACTGGAAAAGTCACTGGTAAATTTTCCATAGCCGCCCTTAGGAAACTATGTAAAGTTTCCAAGGATTTGGTCCCCGGAGGGGAAACTATCCCCCCTGTTGTACGATTTTGGAGGCGAAGCCCGAGAAAATCTAGGGGGGATGAGCACAATTGATGCGAGCAAAGAAATTTCGTAGAGATTTCTAGATTGAAAAGAAGGGGTATGAATAATTGATACCATAGTCGCCCTTAGGAAACGGGTAGCGTTTCCTAAGAATTGAGTCTTCGGAGGGGAAACTATCCCTTCGTGTCAGCAGACCGCTACTAAAACACTATTAATTTAAAAATAAGCGAACAAAATAGTCTGCATAAAAGTCTAAATAAACATGAAAAAGAAACTCTGTGAAGATACTATTACTTATTGCGTACGTTCCGTTTATAGGGTAAAATATATCCAGTAAAATCGACAAAAATGAGAGGGTGTTATGAGAAAAATAATGGGTGTTATGTGTGTATCTTTATGTTTTATGTGCGCGATTGATTCAACACAAACAAGTGTCTATGGGCAGGTTAATCCATTGGAAAAGGCAAAACAAAAAAAACACAGAGAATTTACTGTGCTGTCCAGTGAAGTCGAAAACCATGAACGTCAGGTAGTCGCGGCGGTAAGGGAAGCTTCAGCAGCAAAAAACCGCATTCAGAAAACCATTGATAATAAAAAGCAAATGGAAGGTAAAATAAAAGAATTACATATGAGAGACAGGGCACTTGTGATGACGTATAAAAGTGCTAAAGATAAGAAAATACGGGTGAAAGCATCTGTAATTTCTGCCAAACGTTCCCGAGATAGTTTTGAAAAAAAGAGTCGCACACAAGTAAATATTAGCCCTACAGTAAGAGCCGCTGAAGAAAAGAGAAGACAGAAAGCATTACAGATAGCCCAAACCAATTTAAGTAAAAATGATCAGCAAATAGAATTGAGCCAAAGGGATACAAAAAAGTTGCAATCAGATATAAAAGAAGCTGAAGATGTATATAAAAATAAAGTTTTAGTCTCAGTTAAACAAGCAAAAAAAGACTATAGGAAAAAACTGCGCAAGGTTAAAAGCTTAAAAAGCAAATTAAGGAAGGCACACAGAAAAATGACTGCTGTTGAAGATGAATTGTTGAAGATGGGAGATGAGTGGAATAGATTGTATCAGAATGAACAAGTGCCCATTCACCGCTCTCCCGAAAGAGTCAAACAGCGAGAAGAAATTCATAAACGAATCAAAAGCTGTTTGAAGCTGAAGGTTAAATAGCTACAGAGAGGGCTAATCTTTTCAACACAATGTTGCATATATAAAATATAAGAGTATTAGTCTCTGGTAGAGCGAAAAAATGCTTGTCATTAGTTGTTGTCCAATAATATCTTCGGTTATATAATACTTTCCTTAACAGTTACTGATCAAATCTGAGATCAACCATATTATGGAAATAAAAAAAACAGTTCTAAAATTAGCTGTCTGCAGTATCTTTCTAACACTTTTTAATCCCACCGCTATCTATAGCTATGATTTTACCTCTAAGGATAAACAAAGACCATGTATTGAACAAACCTCAGTAAACATTCAAAAGAATAAACATACGTGGAATGCACAAAAAAGACAAATAGTGCGAGACCGTTTATCAGGTAACAATGCCGGAGAGATAACTATAGCTCAGGGTGTAGCGGGCACTTCCGTTTTACTACCAAAGGGAAACTTTTATAGCGTTGATACTGATTTGCCGTCAACCCGTTTTGATTCAGTTCTTTTATTTGCTCGTTACTATAACAGCGTTAACGCTGAGAGAGATAGTGCTTTTGGGTATGGATGGAGTCATAGGTTTGACGTACAGGTTACAGAGTTCAGAAGAGGGATAGAGGTGAAATGGGCTGATGGGAGCACCCATTTTTATAAACGTAAAGGAAAGAGGTATATAAAGCCAAAGGGTATATATAACGATCTGGTAGTAAAAGATAATGGGAGTTTATACATTATCACCCCTGATAAGAGAACCTATGCTTTTGACTCACCGCAAAACCGACAGCTTGCGACAATATCGGATTTAAATGGCATTTGCTATACAGTTAGCCACAATATGGTAAGTGGTAAAGCTGTTAAAGTTACTGACCGGTGGGGTGACTGGGTGGCATTTACCTACAATAGGGCAGGTAAAATCTCCGAGGTAAACGACTCAATCGGAAGAAAAGTTATCTATCATTATGACTCAGAGGGAAGAATGCTGTCAAAGGTTCGTGGTGTAATGGGTGATCCTGTGACGTATTCCTATGATCAGAGAAAAAACCTCATCGAAAAAAAGTATTCGGATGGGGTAACAGTGAAGATGAAGTACGATAAAAAACACCGTGTTATAGAGCAAGGCAACCAGAATACACAGAGCGTGTATGCATTCAGGTATAGTGATGAGGAAAAGAAAATAGAATATTACGAAGGGGAACAGAAAAAAAGCCTCATTTTTTACAATAATGACAATAAGATCGTAAGAGAAATAGATGCAAAAAAGAAATATAGTGAAAACGCATACAATAAAAAAGGTAACTTGGTACGGCACAAAGATGAAAATGGAAACGTGTATCGATATCGGTATGATGAAAAAGGCAACATCATTGAAGTAATAGACCCGTTAAAATATCGAATGCAGTATGGATACAGCAAGAAGAACGACCGGTGCCAATGGCATATAAATAAAAACAGCTATAAAACAAAGTTTCGTTATGATTCTCGCGATAATCTGATAGAGACAATTGATGCCCAGGGCGCTAAAACAGTAATGCTTAATAATCGGCATGGATTACCGACAAATATTACCAATCCCTTGGGTACGGTAACATTGTGCACCTATAACAAAAGAGGAAATATTAGAGAAATTGTAAAATATTTTGGTAGCAGCTTAAAGGAAAAAGATACTGTTGTATCCCAGTATAAAAATGATGCACTAGGTAATGTTACCGAATATATTGATCCGAAAGGGAACAAGACTATATATAATTATAACCTAAAGGGAAAGCTTGTCGAAATTCAGAAAATAGTACCAGCCGGAAAAAAGACCCTTATAAAAAAGACATATGACCAGTTTGATAATGTAGTTTCTATAGAAGACGTCTCAGGAAATATTACCAAATATTCATACACCAAAGACTGGTGGCGTAATGTTTCAGAAGTAGAAAATGCATTGGGTGCAAAGACCTGCTACATGTATAATTCTTATGGTAATGTGATAAAAAGAATTGATGCATTAGGCGGTGAAACACTATATACCTATGATGTTCTTTCCAGAATAATACAGGTGCAATTTCCCGGGGCAAACACTAAAAAGTATGCATATGATGCTGTTGGCAATCTCGTTAGCGTAACAGACGGTAACGACAATAAAACACGATATTTGTATGACAAAGATAACAGAATTACAGCAGTGATTGGTGCTGCGAATATCGGGACCAGGTATATCTACGATCCAGCCGGCAATATCGCAAAAGTAATAGATGCAAAAGGCCGTGAAAATGTTTTTGTCTACGACAAGGTTGGGAGGCAGCTTTTTACGCTGAACGAGTTTGGTGTTAAGACGCAATTTGTTTACGATATGATGGGCAATGTTGTTTCAAAACGAGACGGGAACAATAATGAAACAAAATATGCATATGATCCTTTGGGGAGAGTAATAAAAATTTCCTATGACAACCAAAGCCCTGTTGTTTATGTATATGATAAAAACAATAATGTGATTAGTATAGGTAATGGAAAGAAAAAAAAAGATATCAAAATATCTTACGATGAAATGAACCGGAAAAAGACGGTTGTAACAACAAGAACAAAACTTGAATATGCGTATGATCTGGTAGGGAACGTACAACAAATGAAGGTGGGAACCCTTCATGATGTGACCTATGCATATGATGCATTGAATAGGATTCAGAAGATAACAACCGGTGCTCATGCATGTGCTTTTACCTACGATTTATTAAATCGTTTAATCTCAAGATCATTTCCAAACGGTATAACCACGGCATACCAATATGATAAAAACGGGAACATTATATCCATTAAGGCTTCCAACCATGAGAAAAAGAAACTTCTAGAGAATGTATATACCTATGACAATGCGGGCAACAAGAAAAGCATGACAACTGCTTCCGGGACAGTTATCTATGCCTATGATAAGAATGATCAGATTATTGAAGCGAGTTATTCGGACGGTGAAAAAGAAAGGTATGCTTATGATGTAAATCGAAACAGGATAAAGAGCGTGCTGACAGGCAATGTTGATACGGGAACAGTTAAGGCCCATATGGGATATGATTATAATGAAGCAAACCAGCTTGTCTCACTTACTTCGCGAATTGGTTTTTCAGGCGAACCCAATAAAACGGTTTATGAGTATGATGATAGTGGTAATTTGATAAAGGAAACGTCACCTGATGGTGAAATTATATATACGTATACGACAGATAATAAACTGGAAAAGGTCAGTAAATTCAACAAAATAAAAGCTGAATTTGAATATGATTTATTAGGTAGAAGAATCGCAAAGATTGAGGGTGATGGGAGAGTATGTTATACTTATAACGGCTTAGAAAAGGCAGTGGAATATGGCAAAGAAGGGGAAATAAAGGCGTTTTATATTACTGGATTCTGTCTTGATATCCCGCTTGTTACGTTGTTGCAAAATACGGGTGTGATGCATACTTATTTTCAAGATGCTTTAGGATCAGTAACAGCAGTGTTCAATAAGGACGCCGCAATAATTAAAAGGTATACATATACGCCGTTTGGGTATTCGACCTTGCAGCCTAAACGTTTCGGTTTTACAGCAAGAGAATATGACAGGTCAACAGGCCTCTATTATTATCGGGCACGTTATTACAATCCGCTTTTAGGAAGATTTATCCAACCCGATCCGCTAGGTATGCCGGACGGAACAAATAGGTATATATATTGTCTAAATAAGAATAGTAAAGATCGTACTTTTTTGTGTGATTGTTTTCGGAATCAATAATAAAAGGGGACAGTCCCCTTTTATTATTTGATGCATTATACTGGTATTGGAGTATAATGTTAACGGTAAGTTATTCGTGAAAGATTTCAAGATCAAAAGTGATTATCCCCTAAAGGGGGATAGTTTCCCCTTAGGGGACTTAATCCTTGGAAACGCTACCCGTTTCCTAAGGGCGACTGTAAATAACCACAGAGTGTTGTCTGTGGCTTTTACTAATAAAGGGAGGGACTATGACAGAAGCTCAGAAAAAGAAGACACCAGCAAAATGTGCACCAAAGAAAAAAAGTGAAGTAAATGTCAAAAAGACAGAGGTAACACAAAAGGCGGCAGAAAAAGTATCTTCCGAGCAAAAGGGCAAATTTAATGAATTAATAGATACGTTTTGGCCGGAAGCAAAAAAGGACCTGCAAAAAGGGATAGATGCGACAAAGAAGATGATTGAAAAAAGCGATAAAACGGTGAGAGATTTTTCTAAAAAAAGTATTGAGGCTGTCTCAAAGAATGTCACCAAAGAAAAAATTAATGAAGTAGCTCATAAAACATGGCCAGTTGTGAAAAAAGACCTGGAGATAGGGCTCGACGCTTCAATGAAAATGCTTGAAAAGGGTGATAAGGCAGTACAGGAGCTTTCTAAAAAGAGTACCCAGCACACAAAGAAATTCTCTCTATACCTTAAAAGAGAGAAGCATTACCATAATTTAGGGAAGATTGTTGCACATACACCGAAATCTCAGTGGAGTAAAGAAGAGAAAATAAAGGGATCCTTAAGTGATATTCATGATATGACCAAAGAAATGAAGCAGATAGAAGAAAAGATAAAACAATTAGCAAAGGAAAGCAAAAAGAACGAAGTAAAGAAAAAAAAATCATAAGGTGAGAGGAGGTATTTTATGGGGACAATTGCGCGATATATATTAGCTGTTTTTAGTATTATTTTTGTAGCATCAAGCGTATATGCAGGACAATTACAGAGTATTAAATACGTAAATGAAAAAAGTAGTGATAGAGATCAGGTTACTATTCAGGGGAAAATATTGAGATATACTGATGATGAAAAGTGTCTTCTCGGTGATGGAACGGGCAAGATAATATTGGATTTTGATGATGATAAAGCAATGGCACAGTTTAATGTTGGCGATAAATTACAGGTCTCAGGTGAAGTAGATACACATATACTTGGCGGCAAAGAAATAGAGGTTAAAGCTATAAAGCAACTTGGAAAAAAAACCCGCCTTCCAGGAATTAAAAAAGGCGAAAAAAGAGGCGTGGCGAAAAGATTAGAATCATTGCAAGGCTTATATGAAAATGGATTAATTTCAGAGGATGAGTATCAGTCTAAAAGAAAAGATATTTTAGAAGATTTATGAATAAAAATAATGTTCATAGGTACGTATGAATACATTTCATAAAAAGATTATTTCTGTCAGTGGATATGTGAATGAAGGAATTCTCTCATGACGTTATTTCAATGGTTTTCGATTATATTTATTTTTGGTGCAGGGGCACTAGGTGGGTACTATCCTCTTTTGAAACAAGATAGCACTCGCAAAGCGAAAGAATTGCCTGCCGGAGAATCATTTACTGCAGGTGTTTTTTTGGCGTTATCGCTTACCATAATGCTACCCGCAGGGTTTCATCTTTTTAAGGTTTCTTTCCCCCATGCCGATTTCCCTTTTGCTACAATAATTGCGATAGGTGCATTCCTGGGTTTGCTGGCAATTGAACATGCGGTGACACATATAAAAGAGCAACATGGTGATTACCAAGGAATCAATGTTGATAAGATCGTTCCCGTTATTATGACTGTTATGATTGCTATACCGTCATTTTTGTTGGGAACAGCACTCGGCGTGAGTCAAACCTTTGCGGCGGTATTTATTTTTGTTGCCATCGTCGCGCATAAGGCTTCAGCTGGATTTGGTCTGGCGCTTATTATCGCTAAAAGTTCTTTTAGTCGCATGCAGGGAATTTTTATATACAGCATGTTTATGATTTCTACACCAATCGGTATTCTTGTTGGCGCAGATATGCAAGAATATCTTAGGGGAGAGACAATTATTGTAGTTAAAGCAATAGTCCTTTCACTTGCTGCGGGTGTGTTTTTATATATGGCCGTACTGCATGGTTTGCGTCACACACCGCTCCTTGAGTTCTGTTGCGAAAAAAAGAGATTTGGCTTAATGTTATTAGGTCTAATTATTACCGCTTTAATACGATTAATATTGGGTTTGGGGCACGCTGGGTAAATAAAATAAAAAAGGAGGTAGGTATGAAAAGAGTTGTATTGGGGTTAGTGGCAGTATTATTTTTAGTAACCGCACTTCCAGCGTTTGCCGCGCGAGGTGAAGATAAGGGTGCTGATCAAAAAGCATATGAGCATGCAAGCGATGAGTCGATATTTAACCGTACCGGAGATTGGTTTGCAACTATCGGAAAGTCTAAGGAAGAAAAACAAAAGATTAAAGCAGAACGTAAAACAAAACGTGCCGCAAAACGCGCCGAAAAAAAGGCGATGAAAAAGAAAAAAGATACAGAAAGAGAAGCGCGTAAAGCTGAAAAGAAGGCAGAAAAAGCAAAAAGAAATGCAGAGAAGGCAGCACACAAAGCGAAAGATAAAGTAAAAAAAGCCAAAGAAGATTTAGGCGATGAAGTAAAGTCCTGGAAAGATAAGAAAAAAGGAAAAGGTAAGGGCCGAAGCTGGTAGTGAGACTGTAAAAGTCACTGGCAAAGCACAGTGAATTTTACATAGTCGAACTATCCCCCCTGCTTTACGATTTTGGAGGATTTATCCGAGAAAATCTAGGGGGGATGAGCGCAGTGAATGCGAGCAAAGAAATCTCCACGAGATTTCTAGATTGAAAAAAGGGACATGAATCCCTGCTTTACGA
>JAVCCP010000006.1 GCA_030765405.1 Candidatus Ancaeobacter aquaticus
AGTTTTTATGTCAATAAAATACTTCAACGTCAATACGAATTTGCTCAAACAAGGCGTTTACCACTAAAATATCGTAAATAGAATGACTTATGGTGAGCTAAAATACTTTGTTGCGGAATTGCTGAGTATCTCGTATTTCGTACTTAGTGACTCGTAGAGAAAATAGTGTTTAGCGTAGAGCGGATAGTTCGAGTTTGAATATTGGTAATTGTTTATTGTGATTTGTTTGGAATTTGGTATTTGGTTATTGGAAATTGTCTTTAGAGACTCTGTCTCTAAGACAATTGGCATTTAAATTCACGTGTTGGCCAAATAATGCGGACAACCATGGGCATTGATTCTGTTGAACAGATATTCCCCCATGACATCGCTATTTGTTCCATTTGTATTTCAGGTGAACTCTTCGTTGAGATACCGAGTACAACCTGTTGCACACGTAAATCATGAGCAGTTTGTGTAATAGCATGATGAAAATTATTTGACGCGACAAGAACAGGTATAACCGACATTCCTTTCTTCTCTGCCATCGTTATAACATTGGTGAAAAGATGCTGTTCGTCAGGTATCAGGTGATGCATAGCCGTTTCGTGCCGGTACCCCTGCGCTATCTTTGCGCTCATAACGATCAGATCCGTCTGTTCAGGATCAATTTCCCCCAGCACTTTCTTTAAGTGCACAAGATTGTTCGGATCCCGTACAGCAACAAGTACGCGGTGTTCGTGTTCACACTCACATATCTGGGCAGATAACTTTTCATGATCTTCAAGGTTTACTTTTTCGTACTTGCTGGTTTCATTCAATTTTCTCTTATTAAGGAACTGAGATATAACAAATGTTACAAAAAACGCACTCGTAAATATAAGCCCCAGCGTTGTCGCCGTCGTTTTTGTAAAGAAATTAATTATCGCTATCGTTAATAGCGCAAGGAATATGAGCGCTAACCCTATGGGAAGCTCAACTCCTTTCACCGTAACATTCAATGGCACCTTAAATTCACGCGGGCTTCTATCTTTAAACCTGAGCGCTAACATAGACATGGCATCAAACGTAAAACACCATATCACCCCAAACGAATATGCCTCACCAAGGGCGTATATGTTACCCCGACATAAGACAACGGTCACAAGCTGCATTATCGCAATAACGTTTATTATCCTGCTTGTGGTTCCAAACTTTTTATGCGGGGAACGGAACCAATCGGTTAAGATCCCGTCTTCTGCTACACGGTTAAGCGTACCGTTTGCACCTACCATTGAGGTATTTACTGCCCCTGAAAGGATCAGAAACCCAACGATAACGACAAAAGACTGCATAGCAAAACGTAACGCATACGGCCCGACCATATTCATTGCAAGACCGCTCAATAAATTATCCTGATACTGTGTTGTGCGTATTTCATCCGGAATGATCATAAAAGACAGAATAGATAACCCTGCAGTAAAACAGATACTGAATATGGTTATCACAACAGCGGCTTTTTTCAAATTATGCATCTTTGGCGCCTCGATCTCACGATAAACCTGTGCGAGAGTCTCTTCACCGCTCATAGCAAGTATCGAATGTCCAAACGCGACCATGACACCAAATGTACCTATAGCCTTAAGCCAGTCAAAGCCTTCAAGCCAACCAAACGCTTCGTGACTAAAACTGAGTTCAAAGGCCGGAAAGTGAACACCTTTAATGGCAAGAGTCGGTATCGCCCACAAGAATAATAAAAGCGCCATAACCGATGCGATCTGTATGATCCTCATCGCCTTACCGCTGCTCTCTCCGATGCCGATAACATTTTTACGCCAAAAATATATAATAACGATAAGGGCAAGAATCATCGCGGTAAAATCCCGCGGTAATGCGATATTGATATTTACCATTGGCAATAACTGATTAACTAAACCAACGAGATACTGACCGGCACACACAGCGCTTACCGGTCCGGTAAGCACAAAATCAAACATAAGAGCGGATACCGCAACTTTTGCAAATGTACCACCCAAAACACTTTTAACAACTTTATAGACGCCTCCACGGACAAACATGCCGCATGACTCTATGTATACTAAACGCACACATATTGCAAACAACATTACCGCAAGAATAAACCATGGGGCTGCTTTACCAATGGCCTGCTCTGCAATACCGGCAGCATAATATGCAGACGAACCAAGATCACACAGCACAATCGATGCGGCACGCCAAAAAGATATAAAGGTAAGCATAGCGGTTGTAACAACAACAATTTTTGTTACTTTATGCTTAAAGGCTTTTGGAGACGAACTGTCATGGGGGTTAGTATCCATTACGTTTATGCAATACCTTCTTTTTCTTTGATAAGATAATATATGTCTGCGGGATCCTTGATCTTTAAAAGACTGCTTTTAACAAGGTTATCCTGAAAAACAAATGCAATACGGGTTAAAAGCTGAAGATGTTGTGTAAGTGCATCAACGGGTGAAAGAAAGAGGAAAATAAACTTTGCCGGGAGTTTTTCTGTCTCGTTTTCTTTGATGCCTTGAGGAAAAATACCCAAAACCGAGGTGATTTTCTTAACTCCCTGATAACGGGCATGCGGTATCGCAACTTCATTATCAAGAAATGTACTTTCAAGTCTCTCACGTTTTATTATTTCATCACTGACCGTCTCAGCGCTTTCAATGTTATGGAGTCTACAAAGATGCTCAGAAAGCATCCGTATCGCCTCTTCCTTATCTTTGATAGCATTATTGATAATAATTGCTTCTGGAGAGAGGAAGTGTGAAAGCTTCACACCGCTTTCGCCCAAAGTCTTAATGGGTGTTACCGCTTTTTGTTTCTTCCCAAAGACAAAATCGCGAATAGGACTTACTAATTTACTGATAAATGAGTGCATTTTTTGTGTCTTTTAAAAGTTTTATTAGTAAAAAAGACCAACGGTATAATACTTATCCATTGGCCACTAGAAATAAAGTATATTAAATTAGAAACATATGTCAATAAATATTATTACCCTTAAGGTTACCCGTCTACTGCAAAAGAGCCGCTTAATATATCGTCTAATAGTTTTTGTTTATGCTTATGCTTAATATCATGTATTCGCTCAGCGTGCTTTATGTACACTTTTGAGATTTCGTCTATTTTGGAAGATGGTGACAACGCTAAAACATCATAAGACACACTCATTTGAAATAGCAGTAAAATTGCAAGAAACAATATGCAATAAATAAAATATTTTTTTACTTTGAAGCACGCGTTATTCATAGTTTATTTTCTCCAATATAAACTATAACGACAAATAACTATAAGTTGCTAGCTGGTAACAGTATAACTCATTTTTTACACCATATCAAGTGATGAGGATATTTATATGGAAAAATGTTACCTATTATGGTACCTTCATGACGTTGTACGCATAAAAATTTATGTAAAAATGAGCCATAAGACACCTATGAATAAAAAAAATATCAAAAATAAATCTAAAGTAACCCTGGATTTTGAGAAGGGTAAGCTGTTTTTAAAGGGAACCTGCTCTGATGTGCTTGATACATGTAAAGCGCAATGCTGCAGATCTATAGATGTTTATATTACAAAAGAAGAATTTCAATCTAAACGATATCATGCACGTGCATTATGTTTGTTAACAAAAAGTGACTGTAAATATGAAGACGCACATTGCTTAAACACAGCATATGTATTAAAAAGAAAAGAAGACGGGACCTGTTTCTATCTGAACGATAATAATATGTGTTCAGCATACAAAACCAGGCCTTTAGTTTGCAAACAATTCAGCTGCAGTAATGGGTGGATGCTCTCACCGTCACCCCATTCATCTGATCAAAAAAGAAAAAGCACATTGCTTGCAAAGAAATTTATAAAATTATGTAAAGACGATATGATATTTATTTGCGATCCACTTACAGAAATAAAAACTATTTTTTATTCTAAACAAAAGAAAACGATAACATTTATCAAAAAAATGGCTATTAGGTGTGGTTTAATCTCTGTAGAATGTGATTTTCATACAGATAAGATGGATGATGCTATGCTGATTAACCTTATCAAACTATTTGATGCAAAAAATACATTAGGAGATATACGCCGTATTATGAATAAAAAGTATCCGGTAAAATTATCTAAAAGAGAATTTTATGAACTTATCTGGATTTTTTACCATAACGATATCATTGTCATTAAAAATCAAAATTAACTCCCATACTAATGTCAAAACACAAAATACTTAAATCTGCTCTTACTGTCGGATCAATGACAACCCTTTCACGGATATTCGGGTATATTCGTGATCTGACGCTTGCCGCACTCCTTGGTGCGGGTTTCAGCATGGATGCATTTACCGTCGCATTCCGCATTGCAAATCTCCTGAGACGATTAGTCGCTGAAGGGTCTATGACAGCGGCATTTATTCCTGTTTTTACTAAATATAAATCTGAGAACGAGCAAAAAAAAGTGTGGGATTTTGCCAATAAAATGTTTTTTACGTTAGCATTTATTCTTACAATCACCGTAGTTTTAGCAATTATCTTTGCTCCTTTTATTGTTAAATGCATGGCTCCCGGATTTGAAGAAACGCCCGGTAAAACAGCTGCAACAATACTCTTAAATCGTATCATGGCGCCATACATACTCTTTATTGGCCTTGCAGCGCTTGCTATGGGTATTTTAAATTCACTGGGACGGTTCGCCATACCCTCTTTTGCACCTGTACTATTAAATATCTCAGTCATCACATGCACCTTGCTTTTTTCATCATATTTTAAGGAACCGGCGATCGCTACCGCGATTGGGGCTTTAATTGGCGGCATACTCCAGATTGCAATACAGTTACCGCTTCTCAAAAAATACGGTATGTCATTTCGGTTCAATATCTCTTTTACTCATCCGGCAATAAAGAAAGTTGGTAAACTCATTGTTCCCGGCGTATTTGGCGCAGGTGTCACACAAATTCAGCTTTTGATCGGTTCTCTTTTAGCATCATTTCTTGCACAAGGCGCTGTTTCGAGTTTATATTATTCTGATCGTGTTATGGAGCTCACACTCGGTATACTGGTTATATCTCTTGCGACCGTTACATTACCGGAAATGTCCAAAAGAGCTGCAAAAAACGATATAAATGGGGTGAAAGACATAGTGACTTTTTCCCTCAGGCTTATATCTTTCGGTACGATACCCGCCGTCTTTGGGCTTATCGCTTTACGCACTCCGATAATCAAGGTACTCTTTGAGCACGGCAAGTTCACTGCCGCTGATACTGAAGCTACGGCATACGCACTCATCTTTTATTCTATTGGATTATTCTTTTTTGCGGGAATAAAAGTTATTGCACCGGCATTCTACGCATTTCACGACATTAAAACACCGGTAAAAATCGCATGGGTGTCACTCACAGTCAATGTGGTTACCGCTCTTGTATTTATGCACCCCCTTAAACAGGGGGGAATAGCATTAGGTCTCTCAATCGCTGCATGTGTAAACTGCCTACTTCTCTTATATGTATTTAATAAACGTTACGGAACAATTAATTTAAAAGCTCTTGGGTTTCTCATCGTAAAAATAATGTGCGCGTCAACAGTTATGGCATTCGTATGTGTGGGAATAATACATCTGACAAACTTTTATTCTCATACAAGCATACTCTACCAGGTTTTATCTCTTTTTAGCGCCATTACCGGAGGGCTTGTTACCTATATTGTATTCAGTTTCATATTTAGATGTAACGAAATAAAAGATATAAAGAAATTGATGAGTCTTCGAAAAGAAGAATAGTAAAAACTAACGCTTAGTCCGGTCCAACATTTTCTTAATTGCTCCTGCAAGATACAGAGAACCCGTAACACATATGCAATCTTCAGCTTTTGCGATCGAACGCGCATGCCTAAATGCTTTTAGAGGATCATTTTTAATCTGCACATCCGGACAAGAGACCCTGCATACTTTTTCAATCTCATGGGGATCTATTCCCCGCACAGGATCAGCGCAGGTAATAATAACGGTCTCGGCATGAGAGCAAAGTTCTTTTGCTATGCCTGCCACATCTTTTTGAGTACTGAGTCCCAAAACAAGTATCATATTCTTGTAGCGTATTGCTTGGTCCAGTGTTTTAACAAGATGATGTGCAGAATTCACTGTATGCGCACCATCAAGAATGACCCACGGTTTTTTTGAGACGATTTCAATCCTGCATGACCACACAACATTCTTGAGCCCTTTACGCATAGCGTAAAGAGGTATTGAAAACTGAGGAGTTTGATTCAGATAATCAATCACATGTAGCGCAGTTGCCGCATTGTTAATTTGATGAGACCCAATAAGCCCAATACATAGTTTTCGAATATGCATGTTAGGAGCATTATAATCAAACCATTGTTTTTGTGGAGTTACACGCACGTTACAAATACGTGTGTTTATCGCCACATCTACACAGCGTGCATTATTAGCACGCGCGCGCGCAATGATCTCTTTTAAGGCACTCGGTCTTTGCTGTGCAACGACAACGGTACCATTCTTTTTGATAATACCCGCCTTTTCACGCGCAATAGCAGCAAGGGTCTTACCCAAGATGTGTGTATGATCATATCCAATCGGCGTTATAACGGAAAGAAGAGGCTTGACAACGTTGGTTGCATCTAGTCTCCCCCCTAACCCCACTTCTATAACGGCAATATCGACTTTTTTCTGGGTAAAATAGGAAAATGCAGCTGCGGTAAGGATCTCAAAAACTGTTCCATAATCCTTTTTTGAAGAATTACTTTCTTTTGTCGCTGCTGCAATTTTGTGAATAGTTTTAGCAAATTCATTCTTTGTTATATGAGTTACGCCTACCTGTATTCTCTCTCGTACAGTGACAAGGTGCGGTGACGAGTAAAAACCAACCTCGTACCCTGCTTCATGAAGCATTGATGCAATATACGCTGCAGTTGACCCTTTACCTTTTGTTCCGGCAACAAGGATTGTTTTGCATTGTAAGTGGGGGTTACCAATCTTTTTGAGCAGTTTGCGAAAGCGGGAAAGATTATAATGTGTCTTTTTATATGCTGGCAAAGTGATTCTTTCATAATCAGTATGCCCATAAATATACTGACATGCATCACTGTAAGAGAATGTCTTTTTCACATCTGGTGCCAAATAATAGTGTGTATCCTTAGTGTATCGATATATCAGCTGTAAAACACTCTACCGATAATATCCCTGCGATAAATAACCCCGAGAAGCTTATCATTAGTGTCTACGACGTACACTCTGCGTATATCTTCTTTAACCATTTTGAAGGCGACTTCAATGAGTGGCGTTGTTTCTTTTACTTTAACAACCATCGGGGAAAGCAAATTCCTTACTTTAATTTTATCTTGTTTCTTAAAAAAATCCTCAAATGGCTCAAAGTCTGAAAGATAGGCAATATTTCCAAGCAAATTCGCGTAACTAGGAAGACCTACACATAACAGTCCCTTACCGGTTAAATCTCCTATAAGTTTATCTCCGGGCCCCAAAACCGGTGCGCTATCAATTCCCTTCTTAAAAAATAAACCGACAACTTCTTTTAGATTCATCTCCGGCGATACCGAGGTAATATTTTTGTTCATGAAATCGCCTGCTTGAAGCTCTTTTTTAATACGTACATCAGCTTTTTTAATAATACTTATTACCTCTTTCGCCTTCTTCGCCTCACAAAGCGCCTTCCTATTTGCTGAAACTTTAAGAAAAGCAGATAACGCTGCAAGCGTTTGCAATAATAAAAGATTTTTTGTGTGCGGACAAAGGATAAGGAAAAACAGCTGCACTTTTTTACGATCCGGGGCGTCTACGGCTATACCTGATTTTGAAACTCCAATAGCAATAAAAATATCTCGTAACCCTTCTATGCGTGCATGGGGGAAACTGATACCGTTTCCTACTGCGGTACTCCCATTACGTTCCCTGTCCCAAATAGCATCCTCAAGGACTTTGCTTGTAGGCACTCTATCCTTATTCATAACTATCGCATGCACCAACTGTTTAACAACCTCTTCCTTTGTTGTCGCTTTTAAATCAACTATAACTAAAGATTCATCAAGTATATTTATTAGATTCACGCTGAATCGCTCCCCTCTTTATACTGTTTTTATTTAAATACAATGCGCTTCTTTTTTTCTATGTATCGCACACGCAACAATAGAAGATATAACATCTTCATACTTCATCCCGCAAGCCTCAGCAGCTCTTGCAAAACCGGCATCCGGCGAGATACAGGGATTTGCATTCACATCAATGACAAATAATTCTCCGCTCGAATTCATCCTAAAATCAATTCTTCCGTAATCTCTTAACCCCATTGATTTATACGCAATGAGCGCGTACTTTTCAAGCAAAATCTTTTTTCCATCATCTATCTGTGCCGGGCATAGGGGTTGAGACCCCTTATACTCCATACTTTCCTTTATCCATTTCGCCCTATAGCTGACAATATTGGGCATATCTGACGGCATTTGAGAAAAATCAATTTCTGATAAAGCAAGTACTGTTGGAGGGTTGTTCCCTAAAATTGACACATTAAATTCTCGTCCTTCAATGTACGTCTCGATAATAACTTCGCTATATCGCTTGATCATATCTACAGCTGCTGCTTGCAGTGTTTCTACGTCATAGACCACTGACTCTGCACAAATACCAATGCTCGCATCTTCACGTGCAGGTTTTATGATAAGAGGAAATGACATCGTGTTTCGATCTACCTCTTCCACCGTGCTAATAACGGTACTTTCAGGAACCCTCACCCCGTGAAAAGTAAGAATTTTTTTAGTGATTACCTTATCTAAACTCATGCCAAGCGCTAGTGAGTCTGAACCGGTATAGGATATGCGCAAAAGTTCAAGAAGAGCAGGAATATTTTTTTCATATGAGCTCTGATTATAGACACTTTCAACTAAATTGAAGACCGCATCAATATTTGAAAAAGTGAGCGAATTAATAAAATCAAAACAATCATGTTTTAAAGGAATGAGAATAGCTTCTTCCCCCTGTGTACGTAAAGCTGAACATACCGCGTTACTCTCATCTAAAACATCTGCCTCAGCCTCATATATGTCATGACGTACTTCCGATGTTTCAATATCATTGTAGATTACCGCAATGCTAATAAGAACCTCCCTAATTCACTACACACTCTTTTCGCAACAATTCATCGCCCCTGCTGTTATTAACACGCACTTCATACTTTCCTGACTGCGAAGCACCTATTTTATGTGTGCTGTATGTTCTCCATCTAACAGAATTCACCGGCAATACATAGCGTGCGATTTCTTTATTGTCCCGAAACCATACATGCTCAATTTCTGTTGGTCTTTCTGCTTCGAGAACCACGGTATAAAAACAAAGATTTCCGACTTGCGCGTCAAATAACGAAGAGATACCCTCCGGCACTCTATCGTGTACCGCAGTGCAAAATACTGACTCGCCAATACTGAGGGTTCTTTTCGGCGCAATTGCTTTCAGGGACACAGAGTCAGTATTACCAGGGACCGCTTTTTCATTAAACGGCATATCTGACGATCTCGGCGGCATAACCTGCACAGAATCTTTTTTCTGTGCGCACCCGCCAAGCAAAAGGCCGTAAATGACACAAAATGCCAATAAACATATCTTTATATTATCACTTCTTAGTCCCATAGTCCTCATAGATGTGTAAGTATACAGGTGAAATTGTTGTAAGTCAAAGACAATGTATAATTATGAGTAACCGTGAAAAGTGTAAATTAAAATGCCGTAGGTATAAAGGGAAGCGTTCCATGCCCGGAAACGTTATCCTCAGTGGTCCTAAACAGGAAACACTAGAGGAAAGGATCAAGGCATGGAACAATACCATGGCA